>NZ_CALAYQ010000065.1:0-36278 GCF_937894855.1 uncultured Zoogloea sp. | reverse complement strand
ACCACCACGTCCTTGAAGCCGACGCCTTCGGTGTAGCCGTAGGTGTGCACCGGGCCGGCGCCGCCGTAGGAGAAACAGGTGAACTCGGCGGGGTTGTAGCCCTTGGCGCTGATGTTGGCGCGCAGGTATTCGGAGAGGGTCAGGTCGAGCAGTTCGATCACGCCGGCGGCGGCATCTTCCACCGACAGACGCAGCGGGTCGGCGATCTGGGCCTTGATGTGCTGGCGGGCACGCTCCACGTCGAGCTTGATGGCGCCGCCCAGGAAGTTGTCCGGGTTGAGGTAGCCGAGCACCACGTGGCAGTCGGACACCGTGACGGTATCCAGCCCGCTCTCCGGCCAGCAGGTGCCGACGCGGTAGCCGGCCGAGTCGGGGCCGAGCTTGATCGACTTGCTGTACGGGTCGAGGCGCACGAAGCTGCCGGCGCCGGCGCCCACCGAATCCATCGCCACCAGCGGCAGCGACAGCACCAGGCGCGCCATGTCCGGGTCGGACTTGATCGCGAAGTTGCCCTTGGTGATGAGCGCCACGTCGAAGCTGGTGCCGCCGATGTCGGAGCAGGCGATGTTCTCGTCGCCCAGGGCCTCGCCCAGCAGCTTGGAGCCGATCACGCCGCCGATGGGGCCGGAGACGATGGTGCGGGCAAGCTCCTTGGCCTTCCAGCTGATGGTGCCGCCGTGGGTGGCCATCACCCGCAGGTCGAACTTGGCGCCGTGTTTCTTGAAGCGGTCGCTGACCTTCTTCAGGGTCTCGCGGGAGGGCTCGGCGCCGTAGGCCTCGAGGATGGTGGTGTTCATCCGGTGGCTTTCCTTGCGCGACGGGTAGTAATCCACCGACGCGAAGATCGGGATATCCACCCCGAGCTGGTCGAGCTCCTCGCGGACCACGTCGCGGGCGCGCTGCTCGCTGGCCTCGTTCTTGTGGGACTGGAGCAGGCAGATCACGATGGCCTGGGAGCCGGCTTCCACCAGCTCGCGGGTGGCCGTGCGCACCTCGTCCTCGCGCAGCGGGATGACGACCTTGCCCTGCACGTCGGTGCGCTCGGTGACGCCGCGGGTGCGCGACACCGGCACCAGCGGCTCGTCGTAGCGGTGGGTGTTGAGGTGGATGCGGTCCTCCAGCGCGTAGCCCAGGTAGCTCTGCAGCGCCCGGCCCATGGAGTGGATCTGCTCGAAGCCCTTGTTGCAGATCAGGCCGACCTTGAGGCCCTTGCGCATCAGGATGCGGTTGAGCATCGCGGTGCCGGAATACACGCAGGTCGCAAGCTCGGGATATACGTCGTCCACCGTGCGGTTCCAGTGGGCGAGGGCGTCCTCGGACGAATTGAAGATGGCCAGCGATTCGTCGGCCGGGTTGCTCTGGGCCTTGCCGACGACGAAACGACCGTCGGCACGCACGAAGAAGGTATCGGTCATCGTGCCGCCGGCGTCGATGCCCATCACCTGTACTTGCGATTGTTGGACTTCCATTCTTGTCTCCATGTCTCCTTGGTTTGGATCGGCACCGCTTTCGCGGCGCCCCGGGGAACGCGGGATTCCCTGCCTGACATATCGCAACGGCCGTGCCAGTGCCGGTTGTGTCAAGGCAAGGGTCTGAATGGAAAGGAGTTTGTTCGCTCGGGTGGTGATTGTTGCGGAGCAGCGAGGGCGTGGCCGACAGGCCGGAAACCGGACGGTCGTGCGGGAGTCGGACGTCCGATCCGGCAGCGGGCGTCACGCCGGGCACGGGGCCGGGCTAGGCGTGCGGGGGGCGGCAGCGGCTACAATACGGCCCGTCTTCATTCCCGGGCCGCGGGTCGGATCGACTTCGGACGGCCTTATCAATGGATTTATTGCTGATCGTTCTGCTGATTCTTCTCAATGGCGTGTTCGCCATGTCTGAAATGGCCGTCGTCTCGTCCCGCAAGGCGCGGCTGCAGAACCTGTCCGACGATGGCAGCCTCGGGGCCGAGGCTGCGCTCAAGCTCCACCAGGAGCCCTCAAGTTTTCTTTCGACGATCCAGGTCGGCATCACCCTGGTCGGCATCCTGAGCGGTGCCATCGGTGAAGCCGCGCTGGCCGACCCGCTGTCCAGCTGGCTGGGCAGCTTTTCCTTCATGGAGCCCTATGCCCGGGGCGTCGCGCTGACCATCACCGTTGTCACGCTGACCTATTTCTCGGTGGTCGTCGGCGAGCTGGTGCCCAAGCGTCTGGCCCTGCTGGCGCCGGAGGGTATCGCCTCGCTGATGTCGCGGCCGATGATGATCCTCGCCCGCATCACCCATCCGCTGGTGGTGGTGCTGTCGGGTTCGTGCTCGGTGATCCTGCGCCTGCTGGGCGCGCGGCGCCGCGAGGAGCCGCCGGTGACCGACGACGAGATCAAGGTGCTGATGGAGCAGGGCGCCGAGGCCGGCGTGTTCCACGAGAGCGAGCAGGAGATCGTCTCCAACGTGCTGCGCCTCGACGAGCAGCGCATCTCGGCGATCATGACCCCGCGCCGCGACATGGTGGTGGTGGATCTGGACGAGGACGAGGCCAGCTGCTGGCAGACCATTGTCGACTCGCCTTTCTCGCGGCTGGTGGTGTGCCGCGACGGGCTCGAGCACGTGGTCGGCGTGCTCCAGAAGAGCGATCTGCTTAAAGCCGCGCTACCCGGCGGTGGGGTGATGGTGTCGGATCTGGAAGCCGTGCTGCGCCCGCCGCTCTATGTGCCCGAATCGGTGACCACCCAGCAGCTGCTGGAAAGTTTCCGCCGGGCGCGCCTGCAGTTTGCGCTGATCGTCGACGAGTACGGCGACGTGCAGGGCCTGGTGACGCTGACCGACGTGCTGGCGGCGATCGTCGGCGAGCTGTCGGTGCCCGAGGCGCCGGAAGACCGGGACATGCTCCAGCGCGAGGACGGCTCGTGGCTGGTGGATGGCGACGTGGGCATCGAGCGGCTCAAGTCGGTGCTCGACATTGGCGACGACCTGCCGGGCGAGGAGGAGCGTTCCTTCAACACGGTGGGCGGCTTCATCATGCACGTGCTGGGCCGCATCCCCATGGCGACCGATCACTTCGTGGCGGCTGGGTGGCGCTTCGAGGTGATGGACATGGACCGCAACCGGGTGGACAAGGTGCTCCTCGCCCGCGTGGCGGAATGATCTAGCGGCTGCACCAGTCGCGGCGGTTGCCGCGGCCCCAGGGCATGGCGATGCGCTCGGGGCTGCTGAAGGTGCTGCGCACCTTGCCGCTGGTGCCGTCGAACAGCACGTCGAAGCGGGCGGGCTCGCGGAACACATCGCAGTAGCGCCATTCCCACACCAGCTCGTCGCGGGCCTTGTAATACACCGTCCAGCCCGGATACGACGGCCCCAGCGTGCGCAGCACCTCGTCCTGGCTCATGCCGGCCTGGATGCGGGCGAAGTGGGTTTCTTCCAGCACGTTCTCGATGCTCACCAGCCGCCCGTTCGGGCTCACCACCGCCATCCAGGTCTGAAACCCCGCCGGCCCGAAGGGGTAGGCGAGGCGCTCGCTGCCGTCGGGCTCGGCCCAGCGCATGGCCGGGGCGCCCAGCGTGGCATCGAGATCGTCCCGCGTGCTGACGCCCGGCTGCAGGCCGGGGCCCAGCAGGTTGGCGCAGCCCGACAGGGCCAGCGCGGCGAACACGCCGGCAAGGCGCGGAAGGTGGGCGGCAAGACTGTTCATCATGGGGTTCTGGGCGGTTGGTGGCGGCCTGCAAAGCTTATTCGTATCCGCCTGATTTGCATCGCTGAAATGCTTGGTTCCGTTACGCGGGCCGCGGCTTGAGACTGGCCCCGTTGTGGCTTTGAGCTACGGAATGAACGGAGGTTTCAGGATGCAGGCCCTGATCGTGGGCGCCGATCGTGTCGATACGATCCGCGCAGAAATCTACCGGGTGGCAGACCGCCTGGGAATCCGGAATGTGGACCACTGGCCCGGCCGCAAAGTGGGCGAAGGCAAGCGGGTGCTGCCGCGACGCACCCGGTTGGTGGTGTTCGTGTGCGATCGCTCCAATCACATGCTGATGCGTCACGTGCGGCGTCAGGCCGAGGATCTGGGTGTGCCGATGGTGTTCTGCCGGCATTCGGCGACTGAGCTGCGGGAGCGGCTTGAGGGGCTGCACTGAGCGTTCATCCGGTGGTTTTCAGTTTCTATTTTACTTTCAGGAATAAACAAAGCCTTTTTTATTCGTTGGGCGGTGGATAGATGGTTTTTATACTTGGGCCAATAACCCATCCCAAGGAGAGCCCGAATGTCCATCCACCGCTTTTCGATTCGCCCGGTTATCGGCCTGCTGGCTGGCCTTGCCATTGTTTCCGCCGCCCCGGCCCAGGCCGACACCACGCTGCTCAACGTCTCCTACGATGTCTCGCGGGAGCTCTACAAGGAAATCAACCCGGCCTTCGTGGCCCACTGGCAGAAGACGGCCGGCGAGAAGCTCACCATCAACCAGTCCCACGGCGGTTCGAGCAAGCAGATCCAGTCGGTGATCAACGGCCTTGAAGCCGATGTGGTGACCATGAACCAGGCCGCCGACGTGGACGTGCTGGCCCGGAGCGGCCTCGCCTCGGCCGACTGGCGCAAGGCCTTCCCCAACGCTGCTGCACCCTACACCTCGGCCACGATCTTCCTGGTGCGCAAGGGCAACCCCAAGGGCATCAAGGATTGGAACGACCTCGCCCGCGCCGGCGTGAGCGTGGTGATTCCCAACCCCAAGACGTCCGGTAACGGCCGCTACACCTATCTCGCTGCCTGGGGTTACGCCCTCGGCAAGGGCGGCAACGACGCCGCGGCGAAGGATTTTGTCGCCAAGCTGTTCGCCAACGTGCCGGTGTTCGATGGCGGTGGCCGCGGCGCCACCACCACCTTCACCCAGCGGGGCATCGGCGACGTGCTCGTGACCTTCGAGAACGAGGCCGTGCTGATCGACAACGAAGTGGGCGGCGACAAGTTCGACGTGGTGTATCCGTCGGTGTCCATCGACGCCTCGGCGCCGGTGGCGATCGTCAACAAGGTGGTGGACAAGAAGGGCACCCGCAAGCAGGCCACCGCCTACCTCAACTTCCTGTACTCGCCGGAAGGCCAGGAGATCATCGCCAAGCACTACTTCCGCCCGCGCGATCCGGCGGTGGCCAAGAAGTACGCCGCCCGCTTCCCGACCATCAAGACCTTCACCGTCGAGGAGAAGTTTGGCAGCTGGGAAGCCGTGCAGAAGACCCACTTTGCCGATGGCGGCATCTATGACCAGATTGCGGTGAAACGATGACAACCACCGCCACCCGTCGCGTGCTCCCGGGCTTCGGCCTGAGCCTGGGATACACGCTGGCCTATCTTTCGCTGATCGTCCTGATCCCGCTGACGGCGGTGTTCTTCAAGGCCGGATCGCTGGGCTTTGAGCACTTCTGGGATGCCGCCACGTCGCCGCGGGTGCTGGCGTCGTACAAGCTGTCGTTCGGCGCCTCGCTGATCGCCGCGGCGATCAACGCGGTGTTCGGGCTGCTGCTGGCCTGGGCGCTGGTGCGCTACTCCTTCCCCGGCAAGCGGCTGGTGGATGCGCTGGTGGATCTGCCCTTCGCGCTGCCTACCGCGGTGGCTGGCATCGCGCTCACCGCGCTGTACGCCAAGAACGGCTGGGTCGGCAGCCTGCTTGAGCCGCTGGGCATCCAGGTGGCGTTCACGCCCCTGGGCATTCTGGTGGCGCTGATCTTCATCGGTCTGCCTTTTGTGGTGCGCACGGTGCAGCCCATCCTCGAAGATCTCGACACCGAATACGAAGAAGCCGCGGTGAGCCTCGGCGCCAACCGCTGGCAGGCCTTCGTGCATGTGGTGCTGCCCACGCTGTTCCCGGCGCTCCTCACCGGCTTTGCGCTGGCCTTTGCCCGCGCGGTGGGTGAATACGGCTCGGTGATCTTCATCGCCGGCAACATCCCGATGGTGTCCGAGATCACCCCGCTGATGATCATCACCAAGCTGGAGCAATACGACTACGCCGGCGCCACCTCGGTGGCGGTGGTGATGTTGATCTTCTCGTTCATCCTGCTGCTCATCATCAACGGCCTGCAGGCGTGGACGGCCAAACGTACCGGGAGGGCCCGCTGATGGCTGGCGCCGCTGCTGCATTGCACGGGACGGCGGATCACGCCGCCCGCTTCGAATCCAAGGCCGCCACCCGCGAGCCGACCCTCGTCAAGTGGGCCATCATCGGGGTGTCGCTGACCTTCTTCGCGGTCTTCCTGCTGCTGCCGCTCATCGCTGTCTTCTTTGAAGCGCTGCGCAAGGGTTGGGACACCTACTGGAGTGCGCTGATCGACCCGGACGCGCTCTCGGCGATCAAGCTGACCCTCATCGCCGCGGTGATCTCGGTGCCCCTCAACCTCGTCTTCGGCGTGGCCGCGGCGTGGTCGATCACCAAGTTCGACTTCCGGGGCAAGCACTTCCTCATCACCCTGATCGACCTGCCGTTCTCGGTGTCGCCGGTGGTGTCGGGCCTGATCTACGTGCTGGTGTTTGGCGCCCAGGGCTGGTTTGGCCCGTGGCTGTCGGATCACGACGTGAAGGTGATCTTCGCGGTGCCGGGCATCGTGCTGGCCACCGTCTTCGTGACCTTCCCCTTCGTGGCCCGCGAGCTCATCCCGCTGATGGAAGCCCAGGGCAAGGAAGAGGAAGAGGCTGCCGTGGTGCTGGGCGCCCGGGGCTGGCAGACCTTCTGGCACGTGACCCTGCCCAACGTGAAGTGGGGCCTGTTGTACGGGGTGATCCTGTGCAACGCCCGGGCGATGGGCGAGTTTGGCGCGGTGAGCGTGGTGTCGGGCCATATCCGTGGCCAGACCAACACCATGCCGCTCCACGTGGAGATTCTCTACAACGAATACCAGTTTGCGGCCGCGTTTGCGGTGGCATCCCTGCTGGCCCTCCTGGCTCTGGTGACGCTGGTCATCAAGGTGTGGGTCGAGCGTCAGGCCGGCAAGGCGGCTTCATCCGAGGACGAATGAAATGAGCATCGAAGTCAAGAACATCCGCAAAGAGTTTGGCAGCTTTACCGCCCTGAAGGACGTGTCCCTCGATTTCCCCACCGGTGAACTGGTGGCCCTGCTGGGCCCCTCCGGCTGCGGCAAGACGACCCTGCTGCGCATCATCGCCGGGCTGGAGACCGCCGACGCCGGCCAGGTGCTGCTCGACGGCGCCGACGCCTCCGACACCCACGTGCGGGAGCGCCAGATGGGCTTCGTGTTCCAGCACTACGCGCTGTTCCGCCACATGACGGTGTTCGACAACGTGGCCTTCGGGATGCGCATGAAGCCCCGCGCCCAGCGCCCGTCCAAGGCCGAGATCAAGGCCAAGGTCACCGAACTCCTCAAGCTCGTGCAGCTCGACTGGGTGGCCGATCGCTTCCCGGCCCAGCTCTCCGGCGGCCAGCGCCAGCGTATCGCGCTGGCCCGGGCGCTGGCGGTGGAGCCGCGGGTGCTGCTGCTCGACGAGCCCTTCGGCGCGCTGGATGCCAAGGTGCGCAAGGAGCTGCGCCGCTGGCTGCGCCGGCTCCACGACGAGCTGCACATCACCTCGATCTTCGTCACCCACGACCAGGAAGAAGCGCTCGAAGTGGCCGACCGCGTGGTGCTGATGGACCACGGCAAGGTGGAGCAGGTGGGCACGCCGGAGCAGGTGTATCGCCACCCGGCCTCGCCCTTCGTGTACAGCTTCCTGGGCTCGGTCAATCTCTTCCACGGCCGCGTGGAAGGCGATTCGGTGCATGTGGCCGACAACCGCTTGTCCGCCGAGAAGGTGGATCTCATCCACGGCAGCGAGGTGGTGGCCTTTGCCCGGCCCCACGAGCTCGCCATCGTCGTCGATCCGAAAGCCACCGATGGGGTGTCGGCGCGGGTCAACCGCATCCTCGCCTTCGGCGTCACCGCGCGGGTCGAGCTCGATGGGCTCAACGGCTCCACCGGGCAGGTCTTTGAAGTGGAAATCACCCGCGACGAAGTGGCCCGGCTGGGAGTGGAAGAAGGGCAGGTGGTGCGACTCGTGCCGTCGCGCCTGAGCGTGTTTGGCCGCGATCCGGCAAGCCCGATCGCCGTGCCGGCGCCGAATTGGGAAATCTGAGCGATGAACTTCCAGCAACTGCGCATCATCCACGAGACGGTGCGCCGCAACTTCAACCTGACCGAGGTGGCCAACGCGCTGTTCACCTCCCAGTCGGGCGTCTCCAAGCACATCAAGGATCTCGAGGACGAGCTCGGGCTCGAGCTCTTCGTTCGCAAGGGCAAGCGCCTGCTCGGGCTCACCGAGCCGGGGCAGGAGCTGGTGCATGTGGTGGACCGCATGCTGATGGACGCGCGCAACATCAAGACCATCGCCGCCCAGTTCAGCGCCCGCGACCACGGCCAGCTCACCGTGGCCACCACCCACACCCAGGCGCGCTACGTGCTGCCCCAGGTGGTCACGCAATTCAAGCAGGCCTTCCCCAAGGTGCATCTGGTGCTGCACCAGGCCAGCCCCGGCGAGATCGCCGCGATGCTGCTGGATGGCCGCGCCGACATCGGCATCGCCACCGAAGCCCTCGCCGCGGTGCCGGATTTCGTTTCGTTCAGCTATTACGGCTGGCACCACTCGGTGATCGTGCCCGCGGGACATCCGCTCGAAGCGGTCGAACCGCTCACGCTGGAAGCGGTGGCCGAGCATCCGGTCATCACTTACCACGAAGGCTTTACCGGCCGCGCCAGGATCGATGAGACCTTCGCCGCTGCCGGCCTGTCGCCGGACATCGTGATGTCGGCGCTGGACGCCGACGTGATCAAGGCCTATGTGGAGCTGGGGCTCGGCGTCGGCATCGTGGCCTCGATGGCCTACGACCCCACCCGCGACCAGAACCTGCGCATGCTGCCCAGCAGCCATCTGTTTGGCGAGAACGTGACCCGCATCGCGGTGCGCAAGGGCCACTTCCTGCGCGGCTTTGCCTACCGCTTCATCGAACTCTGTTCGCCGGCCATCACCGAGTCCGTTGTCCGCTCGGCGCTACGGCCCGAGGCCGAGAGCGAGGCCGTGGTGTATTGAGGGCGCCACTCGGCGTCTGGCGTCTTGACGCACCGCCTCAAGAAAGAAACGGCCACCGCGAGTAATCGGGTGGCCGTTTTGTTACACCGCGCCGGCGTTTGCGGGGCTTGCCCGCCGCCGGCCAGAGGCGGTCGTCAGTGCTGCACTGCGCGGCGACGCGTGCGCAGGACGGCCGCGAGGCCAACGCCGATCAAGGCAAGGCTGGCCGGCTCGGGCACGGTGCCCGGCGTCGACGAGCCAAAGGTGATGTTGTCGTAGCCCACCTGATTCACCGTGCCGCCAAAGTCGATCGACTTGGCAATACCGGCGAAGGTGGCGCCAACGGCGGTCCAGTTGCAGAAGCCGCCGGTCGGATCGCCCGTGCAGCCCTGGTTGAACTGCGCCGTCAGCGGAATATCTGCGAGCAGGGTGCCGGTGGCGTCGATGCCGTCATAGACCTTCACCGACGCAGCCGTCGAGGACGAGTAGAAGAACGAGAAACCCGTGTCGAAACCAGCGGCGTAGTTGAGGACCGCGCTGCCGCTCAGGAAGAACATGGTCGTCTTCGACGAGGGCTCGTTGGCGAAATTGCCGCTGCCGCCATCATCACTGTCGATGGCGGTCAGCGCGTTGCTGCCAAAAGCGATGCCGTAGTTGGTGCCGCTGTTGCCGGCGCTGTCCGTGCCGCCGTTATAGAAGTTAAGCAGTTGTGCGCCGCTTCCCGCACCTTCAAAGTCGAGCACGATGGCCGCGTGCGCGTTCTGGGATAGTGCGGCTGCGATGACTGTCATTGCGAGCAGTTTCTTCATGGCACGACTCCTTGTCGTTTTGGGGATATGTCAAAACTGATAGCAAGCCGCGTGCCTTTTACAAAAGTTTGTTAAAAAATACAAACTTAGACCAAGAATGGGTAGTGATGCCACCCGTGTATGTAAATTTAATCGACGCCCATTGTGGGTTATCGTCACCTGTCGGTCGTTGCGCCGAGCGTGCAGAACGCTGATACGAGGCCCCAATCCGCGGAGTATGGGAATCGGCACTGAGGGGGCCAATGCGCATGACACAAGGCATACGGCCGTGACTGTCGCCGCGGCCGTATGCCGTCACAGGGCGCGCCAACGCCATTGCCCGTGCCGCGCTTTGCCCCGGGTGAGGCGGTAGGGAACCACCGACATTCGGTCGATCTCCTGGCCGTGTCGTAGAACGCGACGGAGGGACGCACGGTGGCGTTCTGGCTGCAGCGGCGCCGCCAGTCCGATCTCACAGATTCAACCGACGTACAGTAACCGGCCTTTGCCGAACGGTCGGGTGTCTCCGCAGCATCTCCGATAGCCACAAGCCGTCTCGCTATGGCCGCCACAAAGGGATCGGTGAGGGCCAATCCTCGATGCCAGCTCAAGATCGGCTATCTACGGCGCAAACAGCGGGGTTTTCCAGTGGCCGATTGGCAATGTGCGCACCAACACTGCCGGTGTGATGACGACAACTCAGTCCGCACAAAAACTGTTCGTCGCAGCGAAGAAACCAAGCTCGGCGCAACAGAAACCAATCGTGCGTGAACAGAAACCAATCCAGAGAAATTTCTTACCAATCTGGCGAAAACAGTTTCTGTTCACGCCAGATTGGTAACCAACGGCTGGTGAACAGAAACCAAACCCGCCAGCGAAAAGACCTCGCACGCAAGAGAGGTTTCCAGTTCTGGCCGCTTGCCAACTCACTATCGCCTGTTTGCATCCAGGCCGGCGAAGGTGGCATCTGTTCGGGCGCCCCATCTTCTTCTGCGCGGAACGCCGGTTCTGCTCTCCCATGCGGATCGTTTTGCAGTGGTCCGTAAGTCGGCCAATAGGCCCGACTTGAACGGCATGCCCCGTGGTATGCCGCAGTGCCGCAACTGGGAGTGTTGCGTAGAGCGCCAGAAGGGCGCCAGAGACGGCGCCGTCTATGACTTATGACATATTTCTAAGAATGCCATCATGTTGTAGCATTTCCGAGTGGCGCCACACCACCTGTCAAACTGTAAGGAAATCCATCATGCAGAAGAAGAAGCTCAAAGGTCCTTCCGCCACCGTCATTCGCGCAGACGAGGACGCTTATTTCGCCCTCAAGAACATCGCCGGCTACAAGTCGAGCAATCCTGAGTTCAGTGTGGAGGCGGCCACCAGCGCCTACGAGGCACGCCAACGCCAGCGCGAGGTTGTTGCCCTGGCCATCAACGCCCTGAGCGCAGCCCGCGACAGCCTGGCCATCCTCGACAACGACCTACACGACGTCATGAACGGCGCCAAAAACCAGATCCGCGCCATCTACGGTGAAGACTCCGACGAACTCGCATCCATGGGGCTGAAGAAGAAATCGGAAAAACGCTACGGCATCCGGAAGCCGAAGACGAAGGAAGAGGTGAGCGCGGGGTAAGCCAAGCAAGCAGGTCGGGTTAGCGCAGCGTAACCCGACACTCCCTATCTACAACTAATGCGCTATCAACCCCGAGATGCAATTTTTGCTTCCATTCAAGTCTTTTCCGACGTTTTTTGAGCAAGAGCGGGGCAGATCATGCAACTTAAGGACATCGAGGCCTACCACGCCCTGCGCACGATGACCGACTACAAGGCCAGCAACCCCACACCCACAGCCGCGAAGCCGCCAACGCCGCCTACAAGGTTCTGCGCAAAGCCGAACAGAACGCCGTCGCCACCCAGATCGCCGCCGCAAGCATGGACGCCCTCATCGCCGCCCGCCGCGGCATGCACGGGGTGATCCTCGGCGTGAAGAACGAAGCCAAGGCCTACTACGGCCCCAGCTCCGATCAGGTCGCGGCGCTGGGCTTGAAGAAGAAGTCGGAGCGGAACCGTAGTGGGCGGGGGAAGAAGGGGACTGAGGGGGTTTAAGGAGGGATGACTCTCCGCTTGCCGTAGAGGCGGGCGGGGGGCAGGTTGTCGGCCGGAGAGGATGTGCGACCGGTAGCCTGCGTCGGTCACCAACGTGCAAGTTTCCTGTCGCAACGTCAGTCGGATTGCGGCAGGTCAAACTGGCGTCTATCATATTGTTAAGTGTTTTATATACGTCAAACGGGAGTGCTATCCATGAAAATTTGCCTGCTGGTCTTTGCTCTTATGCTTGCACCGCTCACCTCATCAGCAGCGTTGCATGACCGTGGAAGTGGCTTGATTTATGACGATATATTGAATGTAACGTGGTTTCAAAATGCCAATTTTGCTTCGTCTACAATACCGTATGGCATGCTGGACTTTAATCAAGCTAAAAGCATGGTTGATGCTTTTTCCTATACCGACCCAGTTAGCAATGTCACATACTCCGATTGGCGGCTGCCGCGAGTTGTCGATGATTCAATACCCGGATGTAGCTTTGATCCATATGGAGCCACCAACTGCGGGCTAAGGTATGGGGCTGGCGAAATGGCTATCCTTTTTTATGTAACCCTTGGAAATTTAGGTTTTTATGATGCCTTGGGAAACCAAGGGCAATTCGGCTGGGGGCTTTTCAATAAAGGGCCTTTCTTCGGTTTGCAAACTGGAAATTATTGGTACGATAATCTCAATATCTCCAATCCGAATGAAGCATGGTCCTTTAGTTTTGGATTTGGAATTGAATACGACAGCGCGCCCATAACTGACCCCCGGCATCTCATGATTCTCAGATCCGGTGATGTTGCAGTAGTGCCAGAGCCTAGCTCCAGCGTTTTGTGCGGATTTGGATTTACATTATTGGCAATTTCGTCTCGAGCCTATCGTAAAAATTGAATGTAGATAGTTGATCTGTACAACCATGGAGGCAAACGCCTGCGTAAGCGGGATTGGTGCAATCTTCTGCATGCCAACCCCAAAAGACGAGGGATTTACAATAAATCAGCGACTGTGAGCAGGGGCTTCGTAGGTGCATGACCGTGAATGCTATTCTATTTGGTTCTACGTCGTGTGGGTGCAATAGCCTTCGGTGGCGGGGCTGTATTGTAAATTTTTCATCAACTTGTTATTTGTGTAAATCACTGTGTGGGGGTGCTTTTGTGCAAGATGATTGGTTTCGTCTTTATGGAGCAGCAGATCGCCGCTTCAGACTTCAAAAAGCCGCACTGATCGAATACGCTCGCGCAATGCTGCCGACCAGGCTATCAAGGAGAGTGGTATTCAAAGGTCAAAAAGATCCTAGTGCTATGCCTGCCGAGATATGGCAGTGCGGCGACAATCTGGCATTGATTTGGCACGTGCGCCACGAATGTGCCTCAGTGGGCAGTGCCCCTCGGCGAGTAGTCGGCTTCATGAAGCTGACAGCCGGGCTTTCCTTTGACCAATTTGACTTTCCGCCTAGGGAGCAGTTGCCACATTCCCTCGGAAACGTGGAGCTCGTTCATTTCGTCGCCCAGTTCTGGCAGTCTGACCGTCCGCATGAGCTAGGGGAGTCATCGAAAGAACAGTTTGACCCGCCCGCTAATGCAGATAGCCAGCTAAAGAGTAAAGATGCCAGTGTGTCTGAAGGCAGTGATGAAAAAAGCCGCATCAAGCTAGCTCAGGAAGTTGTCGACCAGGCTTTTCGTGAGCACGTGGAAAAGTCTACTTCACTTCCCCTTGTCGGCTTCAAACTGATACAGACCACCACGCCGGAGGCAGCTACGGGATGGAGGTTACAGGACGAACTGAAAGAGCGGGAGCGGGTCGCATCGCTGCTAAAAAAAGCTGGAGTATGCAATTTCCATCTTAAAGTCGGCGATCAAGAGCGCGTTCTGCTTCTTGAGCGGGAGGTTCCGTTCTATTTGGGGTGTCGTCTGTACCGTGTCATTGACATGCGTGGACCGCGCAGCCGCTTCGCAAGCTTTGTCCTTCATCATGAATCCGCCGATCTTGCCGCGCTATCTACTGAATCAGCGCCTATTCATTACTTTAATGAAAGACGGATTAAGCGCGAAGAATTAGTTATTGATGAACATAGCGTGGCAGCTTATCTGCGATTCTTTGGCGAATTTGTACAAGGCGGTTCAGGTGCATTTCCGATCATTGAAAGCTCAAAAGAAATCCGCTGGTTGTCACAGAGCGACAAGAAAATGATGCAGATATTTAAGAGTGCACTGTTGCCTGTAGAGTTGTACTGTCCCGAATTTGGACCAACTTCGCTGACGGCACCGCCTACTGAAATAGAGTCGCAGCAGGCACGCAAAGTGCCACCACTAAACCTGTATTGCCGAGCGTTTGTTGGCTATGGACGCCAGTTGTTCAGCGCGGGTTTTGCTGTCCATAAAGATGGCTCGCTGGAAATGATTGCTGATTCTGGATTGCATGAGTCAGAGCTACCCATTCAACCCCTTAGTTTCAATAAAGAGTTTCAGTTTCAGCTTCGCATGAATACGACAGAGCCCAACGTAGATTCTTGGAGGGGTTGAAAGTGGCTGTCATCGCTGCTGAGGACTTCATTGCCCTCCTCGAAAGAGTGCACTCCGGTAATACAAGAGGTGTGGGGGCAAACTCTGGGAGCTGCGGCAATCAACAGGCGTCGCGCCTGCGGATTCCAACGGGCCCTTGGGATACAGTTGATCTGGACAACCCGAATGATTTTGAACTCGTGGTTGCCGACAGCGTGGATATGCGTGGCCGTAAGCTGGATCGGCCCATATTTGTCCACGGTGTCCGGTTCCGGGGGCGGGTCGATCTGCGCGATGTGACGATTCATGGCAGTGTTGAGTTGACTGCGTGTGTTTTTGAAGAGGAGTTGCGGTTAGATGACGCGGAGATCGAGGGATCGTTGCGACTCGAGCGCATTTCTGCGGATCGCCTATCTATGAACGGCATCGTCGTGCGTGGCCGTTTAGATCTCAGCGGTTGCAAAACCGTCGCACCAATAACCCTTTTTGACGCCAGTGTTGATGGGTTCGTTGACCTACGCAGTGTAAGCAGTCCGGCGGTTCGCATGAGGGGCGCGCATATACGTAGCGATTTACGTATTGGCTGCACATCTGAGGCCGGCAGCGGGCCTAGCCAATTAGGGTTGGTGGATGCCAGCAATGCTCGTATCGAAGGGCGTGTCAGCGTGGACGGCGCCGGTTATGGCAAACCACGCCCCACCCCTGAGGTTAGCCAACCGCTCACAGCAGCGGATGTGGAGGACAGTTTTTGCTGGTCCGCAGCAGATATCGCGTCGGCGCACGGACTAAGTCTACTTTTGACATCGGCCAAGTTGGGGGGGAGTCTGCAAGTGATGGCGTTTTACAGCCAGACATCCCATTATGACTGCAGCCGTGAAACACAAGTGCCGACGGTAATGCCCCAGACGACGATCGTTTGGTCTGTTCTGGATCGTCTGGACTTATCTAATGCCGATATTGCTGGCGACGTCACATTATGGGGCACGCTTGTGAAAGTGGGAATCAATGCCGTTGGCGTCAGGGTGAGAGGCCAGTTCCGCTTGGTTCCCGGAGAGTTGTTTGTCGCAGACAGAGATCAGAGCGATTGGTGTTGCAGACAGACCGTCGTTATAAGATCGGATAAAGTATTCGGTAATGCCATAAGTATGGATGGTTCTAGGATTGAAGGCCATATTCAGATGTCTGGCGTCTCCGTGCAAGGAAATCTAGATCTTTCAAATTCGATCTTAGGCGGCTACATGTGGGTCGGAGGCTACCACCTTCGCACGGAATCAGATAAAGGCTATGATGTAGTTATTCCGACAACAATCGAAGGTAACTTGATGTTGTTTCTCTCGACGCTCATGAATGCTGTGGAGTTGTTGGGAGTTCAAATTATCGGTTCTTTCTTCTTGTGGAGCACGGAGTCTCTCGCCTTCATTCGGCTAAAGCCTTTTCTTAATCTGCCTTGTCGGGTTGGTGGCGGCCTCGACTTGCACAGCGCGCGCCTACGCCAGTTTGAGCTAACTGGTACCAGCATCCGACAGCGCGTCCGTCTGGATGGATGCGACATACTGAAATTTTGCACTCGCCCCGGCCTCTTAACAGTGCCTACTAAGCGCGATGATGCATTTATAGATGCAGAGCCCGCAATCAGTTGGAAAGCCGACAAGGCTATTGTTTTAACAGAAGTCGGTCATCTGCGTATGCGCAACGGTAATATTGGGGGCGATCTCAACTTGGAGTACCTTCAAGTGACGGGGTGCGAGGTAGACGGACTGCTAGGACTCGTTATCGAGGACTCTCAGATCGGTGGTAATCTGCTGATGTTTGGTGAAGCTGCAATCTTGGAGGCTCTTCGTCTTTCGGATGAATCCTACGAAAAGTTGCGATCCTGCTGCCCCATCGACTACCGCAACTTCAGCGCTTCTGTCGTTGGTGGTATTAGCTTGAGACGGTCAAAGTTCGGAGCTGCAATCGATATGAGCGGGGTCAAGGTTGATGGCACAATCGACCTCGAAGATAGCTGCATTGCTGGTGATCTGCGGCTTGCTGCTGTAATGCGTTCCAACAGTACCGTTACCCATCCATCTTCGACGGCCGAGGATGATCCGTTGACTAGGGTCTGGAATCCCGTCGTTTGCAGTGCCATTAACCTTCGTATGGCAAAGTGTACCAACGACGTAGATTTGACAGGTGTCGTAGTTGTATGTGCCGAGAATCGCAAGGCTGACACCGGCCTTGTCGACGGACGCTATGCTACTGTTGCAGGAGACCTTGTTTGCTTCGATGATAAGCGGTTCAGCCTGCCAGCGTTTGCTCGCCTGGAAAGTTGCCTGGATCTTTCATACTCGCAATTGGCCCATTTTGTTGTTTCAGGTTGCTTGTTCAGCGGTATCCAGCGAGATATCTCCGCGTCTCCCTCAAAACGGGGGTTGCTGCTCGAGCGAGCTACCGTTGGAAAGCTTGACGTAAGGGAGGTAAGCAGTTTGGGTGATGATTCAGTTGCATCTACAGGCCTTAAGGGGGCGCGGGCCTACCCTGCACCCATTCGTCTGACGGACGTAAAAGTAGAGGTCTGGCAGGTAGAAGGGTCATCAAATCATGAAAACGACGAAGCAAAGAAATACATCAATCTTCTGGCCAATGACGAGCCGTTCCGACGATCGACTTACCGTTCGTTGGAGGCCAGCCTACGCAATAGCGGGGACGATGAGCATGCAGATGCACTTTACCGCGCAATGCGCTGCCGCGAGTGGGAAGAAGCCAAACGGCAAGCTAGGCGCCCCTTTGTGGGTAACAGAACTAAATTGCTGCTGCTTTTACGCCAATATGTAAGTAGAGTTTTCGGATTTGTAGGAAATTACGCGTTTCGCACTTTCTTACAGTACGGTACCAGTCCGAAGAGTCTAATCGCCGTTGTATTATTTCTTTTTTTCATAAGTCTTCCTGCTTATCATACAGCAGATAATTTTGAAGCATCGCTCTTGTTTTTAGCCGTGCCATCCGACCGGTTTGGACCGGGAGAGTCGCCGCCGCGGTATAATTCGGGGCCTTTGCAGTCTCAGTGGGGATGGGCCGATGCTTTACAATTGGCACTAAAAAACCACGTGCCAATCGTACCGCTGCAGGTGCGTGACGACTGGCAGGCGCGCGACCAGGGGGAAACCGCTTGGTCAATAGGGTCGGGTAGTTGTTCTCGATCCACGCCGGAGGGAGTCTTGACGGTTTGCCTGCCTTGGGCTCCTGAGGACGTATTCAATACGTTGCAGCTCATCAACTGGGTCTGCTGGCCACTCCTGTTAACCTTCTATATTAAAAGACTCTTGCGGCAGACCTGAGTCATCGATTCCTTCAGTCGTCAAAGGCCACAAATTTGGTTGATTGCTCTCGGTTGATCTGGGCGTGATCGCCGATTTCTGTCGCCCGCACAGAACCACAAAGCAAAACGGCCACGGTTTACACCGTGGCCGTTTTGCATTCAGAAGAAAGCAGAAGTCTAGTTGCCGAGCCGCCCCTTGCCTCGGGCAAGTCGATGCAGCACTGCCACCATCCGGTCGATCTCCTCGCAGGTGTTGTAGAACGCGATGGAGGGTCGCACCGTTGCTTCCTGCCCGAAGCGGCGCAGGATGGGGTGGGCGCAGTGGTGGCCGGAGCGTACGGCGATGCCTTCTTCGTTGAGGGCTTTGCCCACTTCGTCCGGGCGGTAGCCGTCCATCACGAAGGACATCACGCTGGCTTTGTCCGCTGCGGTGCCGATCAGCTTGAGGCCGGGCACGGTGAGCAGGCCGCGGGTGCCGTACATCAGCAGGTCGTGCTCGTAGCGGGCGATGTTCTCCATGCCGAGGCGCTCGACGTAGTCGATTGCCGCGCCCAGGCCCACCGCGTCGGCGATGTTGCCGGTGCCGGCCTCGAAGCGGGTCGGGGGGCCGTGGTAGATGGTCTTCTCGAAGGTGACGTCGGCAATCATGTTGCCGCCGCCCTGCCACGGGGGCATGTCTTCGAGAATGGACCGCTTGCCGAACACGGTGCCGATGCCGGTGGGGGCAAACACCTTGTGGCCGGAGAAGACGAAGAAGTCTGCGCCGATCTCCTGCACGTTCCCCCGCATTAGCGGGCGGGTCCGGCGATACGCACCCACAAGAACTCAGATGGATTGCCGCGGAATCCGAAAAGGCCTTGCAGGATGCGGCCCATGGCGGCCGGAAGCGTGCCGGCGCTGGCGGATCAGGCGGGGACGG
The DNA here is from genome assembly GCF_937894855.1 of uncultured Zoogloea sp. Lineage (NCBI taxonomy): Bacteria > Pseudomonadati > Pseudomonadota > Betaproteobacteria > Rhodocyclales > Zoogloeaceae > Zoogloea > uncultured Zoogloea sp. The sequence continues at coordinate 17,676 of NZ_CALAYQ010000065.1, read as the reverse complement.
GCTCCTGTGCGTGGAGCACGTGGCAGTTGCCGCCGAGTTTCTTGGCCTCGTACATGGCCGCGTCGGCGTTCTTGAAGAGGGTCTGAGGGGTCTGGGCGTCGGTCGGGAAGATGCTCACGCCGATGCTCGCCGATACCGGCAGGCCGCCGCTGTGGGTGTTGCTGCGGGCGACGGCGGCGAGCACCCGTCGCATGGTCTCGTCGATCTGCTCGATGTCGGTGATGCCGGTGACGAGCAGCACGAACTCGTCGCCGCCCCAGCGGGCCACGGTGTCGCCGGCCCGCACGGTGGCCTTGAGGTTGTGGGCGATGTCCTGCAGCACGTCGTCGCCGGCCTTGTGGCCGAGCTTGTCGTTGATCGGTTTGAAACCGTCCAGATCAGCCAGGCAGATGGCGACCTTGCTGTTGGCGCGGTCGGCCTGGGCGAGGGCCTGGGTGAGGCGGTCTTCGAGCAGGTTGCGGTTGGGCAGGCCGGTGAGGGCGTCCTGGTGGGCCATGTCGCTGAGCTTGAGGCGCGATGCCTTGAGGGCGACGTTGAGCTGGCGGGTGCGCACGTAGAGGATCGCCAGCCCGAGCACCATGAGGGCGAGCCCGATGGCGACGGGGAGCAGATACTGCTGCAGGACGTCCCGCAGGTTGATCGGTTCGGACTTGTCGTAGGGGTAGATGTGGTGGCGCCGCATGACGGCCTGCACCTGCTGGTATTCCAGCGGGGTGGACCAGCGGTAGTAGCGGGCGCTCCGCGCGGCCGGGTGGTCGGGCGGCATCATCAGCAGGGTGGCGGCAACCTGGTTGGCGACGTCGATGGGAACGTGGGGCGCCGCCGCCAGCGGCCATTCCGGATAGAGCCCGGTGCTCACCAGAAACGGGAAATCGCGATGGGGGGTGGGTTCGATGACGCGCAGCCGGGAGAGCTGGATGCTGCCTTCCCGGGCCATGGCTTCCAGCACGCCGCTGCGGGCAAAGCCTGCGTCGGCGCCGCCTTCGAGCACGGCCATGACGCAGTTGTCTTGCGGGAAACCGAGGAATTGAAGGTGCGTGTCCTTGTCGAGGTCGAGGCCGACCTGCCTGGCGAGGTCGTACTGGAGCAGGAAGGCGGCGAAGGAGGTGCGGTCCACCGCTGCGATGCGCTTGCCCTTGAGGTCTTCCAGGCGCTGGATGTCCTGCCGGTCGCTGCGAGTGAAGATCACGCCGCCAAAGCGGTTGACGGTGACGCCGTTCTCGCGCTTGACCAGCGTGGCGAGGCGCGAGACGCCGAAGCGCGTCTCCATGATGATGTAGTGCTGGGGGTTGGTGAGCACGAAATCCAGCTCGCCGTGGGCGAGTGCGATCTCGAACTCGGGCAGCGTCATCGGAACGGGAACGAAGCGCGTGCCGGGCATCCGCGACGAGAGGTAGTCCATTGTCGGCTGCCATTCGCGGATGGTGACGGACTTGTCGCGGAATGACGTGATGCCGACCCGACGGACCGTATCGGTCTCCGGCACCGCTTCGGCATGGGCGTCTGCGTTGAGGCAGAAAAAAAGCGCAAGCAGCGCCACGACGAAACCCGGCAGGCCGCGCACGCAAAGGCGCCCCGGGGTGTTTCTGAGGGTATGCCCTCTTGTTGTCATTGTTTCCTCGCACCGTAAACCGGTGAATCGTCTCCCCGCTCCAATTGTATGCCTGCTGCTGGAGCAGCACCAAAGGAGACGGCCCGATTCACGCTGGCGAGCTGGGCGTGCTGCGGAAAATCAGGTCATGGGCGCGGTCTCGCGACGGCTTTCGGCCGTTGGGGCGTCATGGGTTGCTCGGTGGCGGCGGTGGTGGCGGGCACGAGGGTGTGAGCGATCTGCCAGAGGCGCGCCCGCCACTCATGGGGCGGGCCTTGTTGTTGGGTTGGCAGGGCCTCCAGGGCAGCCCAGTCGATGTGGGAGAGGGCGGCCTTGTCGGCGGCGGGCATGCCCCGGGCGCTGTCACGCATCAGTTCGAGGCATTCCAGAACATGCGCGCACAGGCCCGGCGCGCTGAAGAACGCTGATTCGCCTTGCCCCACCGCGGCGCCGATGGCGAGCCCTGCGTCGTGCAGGTTGCCCAGCAGGGCGCGACGCATCACGGTGGTGGCGGGGGCGTGGTCAGCCACGCTGCTCCCCGGCGTGCACCGGGCGCATGGGGGCCGCACGGCGAACGGGCTGCGGCGTGTGGCGCGGGGCGATGCCGGCGGTGAAACGGCGCAGGGCCGGCTCGAAGCGCGCGGCGTCGATCAGGAAACCATCGTGCCCGTGGGGCGAGTCGATGGCGACCAGGGTGGCCCTGGGTAGCAGGGTGGCAAGCTCGAACTGGTCCTCGGGTACGTAGAGGGCGTCGGAGGTGACCGAGCCGACCAGCACCGGCTGGTGGAGGTTCGCCAGCGCCGCGCCGCAGCCACCCCGGCCGCGGCCGAGGTCGTGGGTGTCCATCGCATCGAGGAGCACCCGGTAGCTGTTGGCATCGAAGCGCCGGGTGAGGGCTTGCCCATGGTGGCGCAGCCAGCCCTGCACGGTACCGTCGCCTGTCGAGTACTGTGCATCGCCGTTGCGGCTGAAGCGGCTGGCCAGGGCGCCGGGGCTGCGATAGCTGACCATCGCCATCGCCCGGGCGGCGGCGAGCCCTGCGACGGGCGGATCGGCCGGCGGGTAACGACCATCCCGATACTTCGGGTCGGCGGCGAGGGCGAGGCGCTGGGCCTCGCTCCAGGCCATGCACCAGGGCGAGTGGCGGGCGGCGGCGGCGACGCTGGCCACGGCGTCGACCCGATCCGGATCGAGCAGTGCCCATTCCAGCGCCTGCAGGCCGCCCATCGAGCCGCCGATCACCAGCCGGATGCGGCGGATGCCGAGGGCGTCGGCGAGCAGGATCTGGGCGTGCACCTGATCGCGTATGGTGACGCGCGGGAAGCGTGCGCCCCACGGCCTGCCGTCCGGCGCCGGGCTGGTGGGGCCGGTGCTGCCGTAGCAGCCGCCCAGCACGTTGCTGCAGACGATGAAGTCGCGCTCCGGGTCGAGGGCCCGGCCAGCGCCGAAGAGCGGCGCCCACCAGTCGTCGGCGTCGGCCGAGCCGGTGAGGGCGTGGCAGACGATGACGGCGTTGTCGGCCCGAGCCGAGAGCCGGCCCCAGGTTCGGAAGGCGATCTGCGCGTCCGGTAGCTGCTCACCCGATTCGAGGCGCAGCGGGGCGCCCGGGCGGAACACCCGGGTCTGGTCCGAGAGCCGAAAGGTGCTCATGCTGCCGTTGCCAGGCCGGCCCGGCGCAGGGCGTGGTCGAAGTCGGCCTTGATGTCCTCAATGTGCTCGATGCCCACCGACACGCGGATGAGATCGGGCCGCACGCCGGCGCTCTTCTGTTCGGCTTCGGAGAGTTGCTGGTGGGTGGTGGAGGACGGGTGGATGACCAGCGTCTTGGCGTCGCCCACGTTGGCCAGGTGGCTGGCGAGCTCCACGTTGTCGATGAAGGTGCGCGCGGCGTTGGCGCCACCCTTGATGCCGAAGTTGAGCACCGCGCCAAAGCCGTTGCGCAGGTACTTTTTGGCGAGCGCATGGTACGGGCTGTCTTCGAGGCCGTTGTATTCGACCCACGCGACCTGCGGGTGAGCCTTGAGCCAGCGGGCGAGCTCCAGGGTGTTGTCCAGGTGGCGCTGGACGCGCAGCGACAGGGTCTCGACGCCCTGCAGGAGCTGGAAGGCGTTGAAGGGCGACAGGGTGGGGCCGATGTCGCGCAGGCCTTCGACCCGGGCGCGGATGGCGAAGGCGATGTTGCCGAAGGGGCCGCCGCTGCAGAAAACTTCCCAGAAATTGAGCCCGTGGTAGCCCGGCGCCGGATCGGTGAACAGCGGGAACTTGCCGTTGCCCCAGTTGAACTTGCCGGCGTCGATCACCACGCCGCCCACCGAGGTGCCGTGGCCGCCGATCCACTTGGTGGCGGATTCGACCACGATGTCGGCGCCGTGGTCGATGGGGCGGGCGATGTAGCCGCCAGCGCCGAAGGTGTTGTCCACGATGAGCGGAATGCCGGCATCGTGGGCGACCTTGGCGAGGGCTTCGAAGTCGGGGATGTTGAAGCGCGGATTGCCGATGGTCTCGACGTACAGCGCCTTGGTGTTCTCGTCGATGGCGCGGCGGAAGTCGTCGGGGTTGTCGCCCTCGACGAACTTCACGTTGATGCCGAGGCGTGGCAGGGCGACCTTGAACTGGTTGTAGGTGCCGCCATACACGTAGCTGGTGGACACGATGTTGTCGCCGGCCTGGGCGATGGTGGTGATGGCGAGGAACTGGGCGGCCTGGCCGGAGCTGGTGGCCACCGCTGCGACGCCGCCTTCGAGCGCGGCGATGCGCTGCTCGAAGACGTCGGTGGTGGGGTTCATGATGCGGGTGTAGATGTTGCCGAACTCCTTCAGCGCAAAGAGGCGCGCGCCGTGGTCGGCGTCGTTGAAGGTGTAGGAGGTGGTCTGGTAGATCGGCACGGCGCGGGCGTTGGTGCCCGGGGCGGGCTGCTGGCCGGCGTGGACCTGCAGGGTTTCGAAACGGTAGGCGGCTTTGCGTTCGGTCATGGCGAGGCTCCTTGGAACTGTTTTAGGTATGGGTGGCGGTGTGGGCTTCAGCCCCACACGCCGGTGCGGCGGTCTTCCACGCGCTTGGCCTTGTGGGTGGCCCGGGGCAGGGTGTCGGGCGGCAGGATGGTCACCGCGGCGCTGACGCCGGTGACGGCCTTCAGGTGGTGGGCGAAACGGCCGGCGAGTTCGGCATCGGTGGCGGTGGCGGCGGCGGTGCGCTCGATCTCGACGGTGAGGCGATCAAGATGGTTTTCGCGCTCGACGATCAGCCGGTATTCGCCGGTGAGCTCGTGGTCGCGCCGGGCGATGGCTTCCACGTCGCTGGGGAAGACGTTGACGCCCTTGATGATGAGCATGTCGTCGAGCCGGCCGTGGATGCCCTGGAGGCGGATGGAGGTGCGGCCGCAGGCGCAGGGGTCGGACGTGAAGGACACGATGTCGCCGGTGCGGAAGCGGATCATCGGGCGGGCGGTCTTCTTGAGGGTGGTGAGCACCAACTCGCCGCGGCCGCCTTCGGGCACGGGCTCGTTGGTGTCAGGGTCGAGCACCTCGACGAGGATGTGATCTTCGGCCCAGTGCAGGCCGTCCTTCTCCTCGCACATTCCGGCGCAGGAGCCGAAGATGTCCGACAGGCCGTAGTAGTCATACACCGAGGCGCCCCACAAGTCTTCGATGCGCTGGCGGGTTTCGGGGATCGAGCCGCCGGGCTCACCGGCCACGAAGATGCGCCGTACCGACAGATCCTTGCGCAGGTCGATGCCTTCCTTGATGGCGGTTTCGCCCAGATACCAGGCGTAGGACGGCGTCGTCCAGATGGCGGTGACCTGGAACTGGCGCAGGATGGCGAGCAGGCGCTCGGACGGCACGGTGCCGGCGTGGATCGACAGGGCGCCGAGCTTCTGGGCGCCCAGCACGCAGGGGCCGCCGACGAACAGCGAGAAGTTGAGCGAGTGGGCGTAGCGGTCTTCCGGGCGCAGGCCCGAAGACCAGAACTGGCGCGCCTCGTAGTCGATCCAGTCGTCGAAATCCTGGGCCGTGAAGGGCGAGGCGGTGGGCACGCCGGTCGACCCGCTGGAGGCAGAGATGTAGACGATGTCCCGCTCGGGCACGGCCACCAGATCGCCGAAGGGCGGCACGGCGAGCTGGCGTTCGCGCAGGGTGGATTTGTTGATGAAGGGGAACAGGCGGATGTCGTCGAGGCTGCGGACGATCTCGGGATGCACACCGGCAGCGTCGAAACTCGCCCGGTAGAAGGGCGAGTGGTGGTAGGCGTGGAGCAGGTGCTTCTGCAGCAACTGCAGCTTCAGGGCGTCCCAGTCGGCTCGGGACTGGGTTTCGAGGGCGGCGTCCCAGAAGGGACGGTGGGGGCTCAGCATGACGTGAATCCTTGGGGGGCGGACTGTTGGCCGGTGTAGGTCGTTGTAGGTCGTTGTAGGTCGGTGTAGGTCGGTGTAGGTCGGTGTAGGTCGGTGTAGGTCGGACTTCAGTCCGACATCGCAATCCGGCCGGCTGACGGAAATGTCGGACTGAAGTCCGACCTACACCGACCTACAGGCAAGCTCGATTACTGGAGGAAGGCCGGGCGGGCGTAGCCGGCGAAGTGCTTGTCGAGCGCGGCGCGGTATTCCGGGGTATGGAAGGCGCCGGCGATGTCCTTGGCCCAGGGCTTGTCCTTGTCCTCGGTCTTTACGGCGACCACGTTGAGGTAGTGGTCCGGGGTCTTCTCGAGGGCCACGGCTTCGGTGAGCTTGAGGCCGGACGAGATCGCGAAGTTGCCGTTGATGAGGGCGAACTCGGCGTCGTCGAGGGTGCGCGGCAGCTGGGCGGCTTCGATGGGGGTGAGCACCAGCTTGCGCGGGTTCTCGGCCACGTCCTTCTCGGTGGCCTTGAGCGGATCGACGCCGGCCTTCACCTTGATGAGCTTGAGCTGTTCCAGGAAGACCAGCGCGCGGGCCAGGTTGCTCGGGTCGTTGGGCAGCGTGATGCGGTCGCCGTCCTTGACGTCGGCAAGGCTCTTGCGCTTCTTGGAATACAGGCCCAGCGGGGCGATGGGCGCCTTGGTGATGTCGGTGAGGTTCAGGCCCTTGTCGGCCGAGAACTTCTTCAGATAGATGATGTGCTGGAACAGGTTGGCGTCCAGCGAGCCCTGGGCGAGGGCCAGGTTGGGCTGCACGTAGTCGTTGAACTCGACGAGCTTGACGGTGTAGCCCTTCTTTTCGAGCACCGGCTTGATGCCCAGCTTGAGCTGGTCGAAGTTGGAGCCGGCGGTGGCGCCGATGACGAGGGTCTTCTTCTCCTGGGCGTGGGCGGTGCCAAGACCGAGCCCGGCGACGAGGCCGACGGTGGCAGCGAGCTGGGCGAGGCGCAGGGCGAAGTGGCGGCGGGTGCTGTGCATGGTGATGTTCTCCGGAACGTTTGGGTTAGAGGTGTTGTTGTTTTGGGGTGTCAGCGCTTGTCCACCCGGCGGGCGAGCCACTGGCCGGCAAACTGGACGCTCTGGACGAGGGCGATGAGCAAGACGATGGTGATGACCATCACGTCGGTCTGGAACCGGTAGTAGCCGTAGCGGATCGCCAGGTCGCCGATGCCGCCGCCGCCCACCACGCCGGCCACGGCCGAGTAGGACAGGAAGCTGACGGCCAGCACGGTGATGGCCAGCACCAGGCCCGAGCGGGCCTCGACCAGCAGCACGTGGCGGACGATCTGCAGCGGCGAGGCGCCCATCGCTTCGGCGGCCTCGATCACGCCGCGGGGCACGTCGCGCAGGGTCTGCTCGATGAGGCGGGCGAAATAGAAGGTGGCGGCGATCGACAGCGGCACGCTGGCCGCCAGCGGCCCGATCGAGGTGCCGGCGATCACCCGGGTGAAAGGCGAGATCGCCACCAGCAGGATGATGAACGGGAAGCTGCGCACCACGTTGATCACGCCGTTGGTGACCAGGTTGAAGCCGCGGAAGCGTTCCAGCGACTGGCCACGGCTGGTGAGGAACACCAGAATGCCCAGCGCGCCGCCCAGCACGAGCGCGACCGACAGGCAGATGGCGAGCATCAGCAGGGTTTCGCCGGTGGCCTTGAGGATCTCGGGCTGTAGTTCGACCAGCGTATCGAGGAGGTTTTCAAGCATGGGCGGCCTCCAGGGCGAAGTGGTGCGGGGCGGGCGCAGCCGCTTCGGCCTGCGTCGGGGACGGGCTGGCGGCCGGGCCGATGGCGCCGAAATCGGCTAGCCAGCTGGCAAGCCGCGAGCCTTCGGGCATCGCGCCGTTGGCGATGTCGAGCTGCTCGACGATGCGGCCACCCTCCATCACCGACACCCGGTGGCACAGACGGCGGACCACTTCCATCTCGTGGCTGACGAGGAGGATCGTCACGCCGAATTGGCGGTTGGCGTCGGCCAGTACGTCGAGCAGATCCAGCGTGGTGCGCGGGTCGAGGGCCGAGGTGGGTTCGTCGGCGAGGAGCACGTGGGGCTCGGGCGCCAGGGCGCGGGCAATGGCGACGCGCTGCTTCTGACCACCGGAGAGCCGGCCGGGGTATACATCGGCCTTTGCCGCCAGACCGACGAAATCCAGGCAGGTGGCGACGCGCTTCTTGATGTGGGCCGGGCTGGCGCCGGCAATGCGCATGGGCAGCGCGACGTTCTCGGCGACGGTCTGGTTATGCAGCAGGTTGAAGTGCTGGAAGATCATCCCGATGCGGTGGCGGGCCTGGCGCAGGCCGGCGGCCGAAAGCCGGGTCAGGTTCTGGCCGTGGACGATCACCTCGCCGGCGTCGGGGCGCTCGAGCAGGTTGACCAGGCGCAGGAGGGTCGACTTGCCGGCGCCCGAGAAGCCGATGATTCCGTGAATCTCGCCCTGGGGAACCACCAGATCGGTGGTGCGAACGCCGACCTCGCCGCCACCGGGGTCGGTGAAGCGGCGGGAGACGCCCTTGAGCGCGATGGCGGGCGTGGATGCTGGGGTAGCGGACATGGTGCGGTGCAAAAAGGGCTGGGAACGCAGCCACTTTATTCGCCGGGGTCTGGCACCTGAACCAATTAAATCTGCAGAGCTATGCAGATGATTCGTGCAGAGCTTTGCATGTCTGACGACCGGGCGACGTGCGTCCACGGCGAGCGGCCCGGTGTCCTTGCGGACCCGGGCGCGGGCGGTTTGCGGCGGTCAGATGCCGGCGATCTGGCGGGTGCGGTGGCGGAGTCTGGCGAGTGCGCTGTGGCGGCCCCGGCGGCTGATCGAGCTGTTGTCGATGCTGCCGAGCGGCAGGTCTTCGCAGGCGGCCTGAAGGCGCTGGAGCAGGGCCAGGCCCTGGGGCCACGGGCCGTGGCCGGAATCCACATTGATGTGGCCGGCTGGCCCGATATCCACGAGCTGGCTGCCCCAGCAGTCGGCCCAGTAGGCGGCGGACGACAGCCGCACCCACGGGTCGTTGGTGCTGGCCACCACCAGGCTGGGGGCCGGCAGGGCGTGGCGGGGAATCCACTGGGCGAGGCTGTCCCGGTCGTGGTGGTCGGTTGCGTCCCGCAGGCCGGTGGGGGTGAAGCGGTCCGGATCGGCCGGGGCGACGAGCATGAGGCCGGCAACCCGGTCGGGGCGGTCGGCCGCCGCAACCACCGAGGCGAGACAGCCGAAGCTGTGGGCCACCACCCACACCGGCCCGGGCGAGCGGTCGATGGCATCCCGCACGGCGTTGGCCCAGCGGGCGAGGATCGGCCGCTCCCAGTCGATGTCGGCGACGCGTCGGGCGCCGGGCAACTGGGTTTCGATCCAGCTCTGCCAGTGCGCCGGCCCGCTCCCCTGAAAGCCGGGCACGATGAGGGTGGTGTGGGACATGGCGTGTGGCCTCAGCGGACGGTGGTGATCTGGTCGAAGATGCCGCCGTCGGCGAAGTGAAGCTGCTGGGCCTTCGTCCAGCCGCCAAAGGTGTCGTCGATGGTGAAGAGCTTGACCGGGGCAAACTGCTTTGCGTACTTCGCGGCGATCTTCGGGTCGCGGGGGCGGTAGTAGTTGTCGCCGGCGAGGGTCTGGCCTTCGGGCGAGTACAGGTATTCGAGATAGGCGGTGGCGAGCTTGCGGGTGCCGCGCTTGTCCACCACCTTGTCCACGATGCTCACCGGCGGTTCGGCGAGGATGGAGATGGACGGGGTGATGAGGTCGAACTTGTCCGGGCCGAGTTCCTTGATGGCCAGGTAGGCTTCGTTCTCCCAGGCGATCAGCACGTCGCCGATGCCGCGCTCCACAAAGGTGGTGGTGGAGCCCCGGGCGCCGGAGTCGAGCACCTTGACGTTGGCGTAGATCTTCTTCACGAAGTCCTTCGCGCTGGCGTCGGTGCCGCCGGGCTGCTTGAGGGCGTAGCCCCAGGCGGCGAGGTAGTTCCAGCGGGCACCGCCGGAGGTCTTGGGGTTGGGGGTGACGACCGCGACGCCGGGCTTGGCGAGGTCGTTCCAGTCGCGGATCTGCTTGGGGTTGCCCTTGCGTACCAGGAAGACGATGGTCGAGGTGTAGGGCGAGGCGTTGTGGGGGAGGCGCTTCTGCCAGTCGGCGGGGATCAGCTTGGCCTTTTCGGCGAGGGCGTCCACGTCGTAGGCGAGGGCCAGGGTGACCACGTCGGCTTCGAGGCCGTCGATCACCGAGCGGGCCTGCTTGCCCGAGCCGCCGTGGGATTGCTTGACGGTGACCGTCTCGTTGGTCTTGTTCTTCCAGTATTTGGCGAAGGCCGCGTTGAAGTCCTGGTAGAGCTCGCGGGTCGGGTCGTAGGAGACGTTGAGCAGGGTCTGCTGGGCAAAGGCGGGGGCGGCGAGGCCGAGGGCGAGGAGGCCGGCGACGAGGCTGCGCTTGAAGTGACGAGACATGGTGAATTCCTTTGGATTGGCAACGGGATGTGCCAAGTCTAGGGACGTGGCAGCGCTGGCCGAACCAATTAAAAGGAAGAAGCTAATCACTGAAATGGGATTGGGCGCGCCAACGGGCCGGCCCAAATGAAAACCCCCGGCGGGGCCGGGGGCGGTAGGCGAGGGCTGCGGGGCTCAGCTGCCGGCGCGCTTCCACACGCATTCGACGTAGGCCTTGCCGTCTAGGGGCGCCTTGTCGCGCTGGGCGCGCCAGATGGTTTCGCCAAGGCATTCGAGCACGTCGTGGAGCGCCGCGTGGCGGTCGCCGTGGCGGGCCTGGGCGTGCTCGAAGGCCTCACGGATGCCCGGCGGCTGGTTGATGGAGAGCTGTTCCTCGATCGCCAGATGCAGCGACAGGTGCAGGAAGGGGTTGATCTGGCCGTCGTCGGGGCTGAAATCCTTCTGCACGCCATCGGGATCGCTGATCAGGGCGTGGTATTCGGGGTGATGGGCGACGAGGTCGGCGGCGATGATCTCGAGCTGGGTCAGGACTTCGCGGTTCTGGTGCTTGCGCCAGGAATCGACGAAGAACTGGCGGGCCTGGTCACGGGAGGGATCGAACATGGTTTTTGGGGAGTGGGTATTGGGTAATGGGGAGTGTGGGAGCCGGGAGATGGGGAAGTGGCTGCGTCCCACTTCCCATTTCCCATTCCCTACTTCCCTTTATAGAGGCACAGGTCGCGGATGATGCATTCGTCGCACTTGGGCTTGCGGGCGACGCATACGTAGCGGCCGTGGAGGATGAGCCAGTGGTGGGCGTCGCGCAGGTATTCCTTGGGGATGCGACGCAGCAGGCGCTTTTCGACTTCCAGCACGTCCTTGCCGGGGGCGAGGCCGGTGCGGTTGGCGAGACGGAAGATGTGGGTGTCCACGGCCATCGTCGGCTCGCCGAAGATGGTGTTGAGCACCACGTTGGCGGTCTTGCGGCCGACGCCGGGCAGGGCTTCGAGGGCTTCGCGGTCGTTGGGCACTTCGCCGCCGTGACGTTCGAGCAGCAGGCGCGAGAGCTGCGCGGTGTTCTTGGCCTTGTTGCGGAACAGGCCGATGGTCTTGATGTATTCGGCGATGCCGTTCTCGCCCAGATCCGCCATCGCCTCGGGCGTGGGGGCCGCCGCAAAGAGCTTGCGGGTGGCGATGTTCACGCCCTTGTCGGTGGCCTGGGCCGACAGCACCACGGCCACCAGCAGCTGGAAGGGCGAGGCGTATTCGAGTTCGGTGGTCGGGTTGGGGTTGGCGTCCCGCAGCCGGCGGAAGGCTTCGGCGACCGCCGCGAGGCGCATGTCGGCCATGACGTGATCAGGCCTCGGCTGCCTTGGCCGCGAGGGCGGCGGCGTGGGCGCGGGCCAGCTTGCGGGCTTCGATCCAGTTGCGGCCGGCGATCAGGCAGCCCAGCGCGATGAAGGCGCCCGGCGGCAGGATGGCGACCAGGAAGCCCGGGTAGTCGTCGCCGAACAGGACGATGGGCTGCATGCCGGGGAAGATCATGTCGATGCCCGACAGCAGGGTGCCGCTGCCGACCACCTCACGCATGGCGCCCAGCACGGCCAGCACGAGGGTGAGGCCGATGCCCATCGCGATGCCGTCCACCGTCGAGCCGCCGGGTTCGTTCTTGGCGGCGAAGGCTTCGACCCGGGCCAGCACGATGCAGTTGGTGACGATCAGCGGGATGAAGATGCCGAGCACCAGGTACAGCTCGTGGAGGTAGGCGTTGAAGGCCAGATCGACCACCGTGACGAGCGCGGCGATGATCAGGATGAACACCGGGATGCGGATCTCGTAGGGGATGAAGTTGCGCAGCGCGGCGATGACCAGATTGGACATGGCCATCACGAGAATGGTGGCAAGGCCCAGGCTGACCGCATTGACGATGTTGGTGCTGATGGCGAGGATCGGGCACAGGCCGAGGATCTGGACGACGCCGGTGTTCTGCTTCCAGATGCCGTTCCAGGCGATGTCTTTATAGGCTTGAATGTCCATGGCGGTGCTCCGTCAGGGGGTGCCGGCAAATTTGGCGCCGTTTTGCGCCGCAAAGAGCCGATCCTGGTTGTCGGCGGCAAAGCGGGCGGCGCGGGCCACCGCGTTGGTCACCGCGCGGGCGCTGATGGTGGCGCCGGTGTGGTAGGCGATCTGGCCGCCGTCCTTCTTCACCTTGCAGTTGGGCAGGTCGGCAACCTTGATGTCGGCGAACTGGGCGATCCAGGGGGAGGCCTTGTTCTTGTCCTTCTTGGGGTCGATGTAGTCGCCGAGGCCCGGGGTTTCACGGTGGGTGACGGCGCGGACGCCTGAGACGCTGCCATCGGCGCGCACGGCGACGATCAGGTCGATGCGGCCGCTGTAGCCGTCGGGCGCGACGGTTTCGAGGAGCAGCCCGGCGGGCGCGCCGGCCTTGCGGGCGCGGTAGATGCGGCCGCCTTCGTCGAGGCCCAGCGCGGGCGTGGGGCCGAGGGCGACGAAGTCGTCGAGCAGCACGTTGTCGAAGCTGCTGGCGGGCAGGACTTCGGAGATGAGCTTCATCTTCTCGTCGGCCGCGGCGGCGTCGATCTGGACTTTGGTAGCGCCGTAGGTGAAGGCCATCAGGGCGGTGAACACCACGGTGAAGGCCACCATGATGGTGCCGGTGCGGGCGGACAGCCGGAGGGCGGTGGTCTCGCTCATGTCAGTCTTTCTTGTGGCCGAACACCGGCGCCTGGGTCTTCATGTCGATGATCGGCACGAGGATGTTCATCAGCAGGGTGGCGAAGGCGATGCCATCGGGGTAGGCGCCGAAGGCACGGATCACGAAGGTGAGCACCGCCGCGCCGGCCGCGAAGAGCAGTTTGCCGCGGGCGGTGGTGGCGCCGGAGACCGGGTCGGTGAGGATGAAGAAGGCGCCGATCATCGCGCCGCCGGAGGCCAGGTGGAACAGGGGCGAGGCGAAGCCGTCGGGATGGAGGCCCCACATCAGGCCGGCCACGACGAACAGCGCACCGCAGAAGGCCGCCGGGATGTGCCAGGTGATGATGCGCTGCTGGATCAACCACAGGCCGCCGACGAGGTAGCCAAAGGCCACCCATTCGCCACCCTTGCCACCCATCATGCCGAAGGCCGGGCCATCCTGGAGCTGGCTGGCGCGCAGGCCGTGGAAGGGGGAGTCGGGGTTGGTGGCGCCGCGCAGGGCGGTGCGCAGGGCGTCGAGGGGCGTGGCGCCGGTGATGGCGTCCACATCGCGCAGGCCACCGAAGATCAGCTTGAGCTGGGTGCCGAAATCAAGCTGGCCGGCGGCGGGCCACTGGGACATCAGCGCCGGGTAGGCGACGATCATCAGGCAGAAGGCCGCCATGGCCGGGTTGAAGGGGTTCTGGCCGAGGCCGCCGTAGAGCTGCTTGACCACCACCACCGCCAGCAGGGTGCCGGTGACGGTTAGCCACCAGGGCACGATGGGCGGGAAGGTGAGGGCGATCAGCCAGGCGGTGACGATGGCCGAGAGATCGGTGAGGAAGATCGCTTTGGGCTTGCCGCGAATGGCGAGCATGGCGGCTTCGCCGGCCAGGGCGGCGGCGGAGGCGATGGCGAGCTGAACCAGGATGCCGGCGCCAAAGAACCAGACATAGGCGGCGATGCCCGGCACAAGGGCTAGCAGCACCTTCAGCATGACCTGCTGGACGCTGGCGGATTTGCGGACGAAGGGGGAATTGATCATCGGAGTGTGCGCGAAAGGGGCTCAGGCGCCCGCGGCGGGCGGCGCGTCGGCGGGCTTGTCGGCCCCGGCGGCTTCGCGGCGGGCGTCGATGGCGGCCATCTCGGCCTTGATCTCGGGGGCGGCGACCTCGGTGTTCTTCGGGGCGGCCTGGGCCTTCTGCTGGCGGGCCTTCTCCATCGCGGCCTCGATCAGTGCGAGCTTGGCCGGGTCGACGGAGGGCTTGGGTTTAGCCGCAGGTGCAGAAGGGGCGTCGGCAGCCGGGGCCGCGCCTTCGGCAGCGACCTTCTCGCGGGTGGCGGCGGCCTTGGCGGCGAGCTTCTCGGCTTTTTCCTGCTTCTCGCGTTCCTGACGGTAATTCTTGAACTCGAAGCGGTCGCGGGCGGCGTCGGCGGCTTCCTTCTCGCGCTCGCGGGCCCAGATCTCGCTCTTGGAGAAGCGGAAGTAATCCACCAGCGGGATGTGGGACGGGCATACGAAGCTGCAGCAGCCGCATTCGATGCAGTCGAAGAGGTGGTATTCCTGCGCCTTGCCGAAGTTCTTGGCGCGGGAGAACCAGTACATCTCGAAGGGCGCCAGATCGGCCGGGCAGGCCTTGGCGCACTCGCCGCAGCGGATGCATGGCATCTCGGGCGCGGGGGCCGGGAACAGGGCCGGGCTGCCTACCAGAATGCAGTTGGTGGCCTTGACAACGGGCACGTCGAAGCGCGGCAGGCGCACGCCCATCATCGGGCCGCCCATGATGTAGCGGTCGGTGTCGGCGCGCGGGCCGGCGAGGCGGACCACGTGATCCATCGGTGTGCCGATCAGCACGTCGTAGTTGCGCGGATTGGCCACGTTGCCGGCGACGGTGACGACGCGGGAGATCAGCGGCCGGCCGAATTCGAGGGCTTCGTAGATGCTGAACGCGGTGCCCACGTTGAAGCACTGCACGCCGAAATCGGTGGAGCGCCGGCCGTGGGGGACTTCGATGCCGGTGAGCACGCGGATGAGCTGCTTGGCGCCGCCCGCGGGATAGCGGGTGGGGATGGCGACGGCCTCGATGCCCGTCTCGCCGCTGGCGGCGATGGCAGCCTGGACGGCGGCGACGGCTTCGGGCTTGTTGTCCTCGATGCCGATCAGCACTTCCTCGGCCTGCAGCATGTGGCGCATGGCGATGATGCCCTTGAGCATCTCGGGGGCGCGCTCGCGCATCAGCAGGTCGTCGCAGGTGATGAAGGGTTCGCACTCGGCGCCGTTGATGACCAGCGTCTTGAGGCGGCCTTCCTTGCCCGGCTTGAGCTTGGCGTAGCTGGGGAACACCGCGCCGCCCAGGCCGACGACGCCGGCGTCGCGCAGGTAGTCGCGAACTTCGTCGGGCGGTGTGCTGCGGAAGTTGATGGTGTCGAGCTGCCCCCAGGCGTCGTCGCCGTCGGGTTCGATGATGACCGACAGGGCTTCGAGGCCGGAGGTGTGGGGCATCAGCGCGGGCGCCACGTCGCGGACGATGCCGGAGGTGGAGGCATGCACCGCGGACGACAGGTTGCCGTCGGCGCCGCCGATGCGCTGGCCCTTGAAGACCTTGTCGCCGGGGGCCACGAGGGGCCGCGGGTGACCGCCCACCGCCTGGTGGAGCGGGATGACCAGACGATCGGGCAGCGGCACCTGCCCGATGGGCGCGGTGGTGGATTCGGTCTTGTTGGTCTGCGGCTTCACACCGCCGTGGAACTTGAAGAGTTTGCGCAGCATGTCAGGCCTCGCCGGGGCAGGCGCGTGCGGAATGGTTCATGTCAGGCGGCAGCCTTGATCTCGAAGACCGGATAACGCCACTTCCAGGTGTCGACGGTTTCGGCGATGGGTTCCATCACGATGCAATCCACCGGGCAGGGGGCGAGGCACAGCTCGCAGCCGGTGCATTCGGAGGCGATGATGGTGTGCAGTTGCTTGGCGGCGCCGACGATGGCATCGACCGGGCAGGCCTGGATGCACAGGGTGCAGCCGATGCAGGTCTGCTCGTCGATGACGGCCACCGACTTGGGTTTTTCGACGCCGTGCTCTTCGGAGAGGGGCTTGAACTCGCGGCCGAGGAGGTCGGCCAGCTTGCGGATGCCTTCCTCGCCGCCCGGGGGGCACTGGTTGATCTCGGCTTCGCCGCCGGCGATGGCCGTGGCGTAGGGCCGGCAGCCGGGAAAGCCGCACTGGCCGCACTGGGTTTGCGGGAGGATGGCGTCGATCTTGTCGACCAGCGGGTCGCCTTCAACCTTGAACTTGATCGATGCAAAGCCGAGCAGCGCCCCGAGGACGAGGGCGATGCCGGTCATGACGAGAAGCGCGGTGAGCATGATGTCAGTGGTACTTGTCGAGGCCGGCGAAGCCCATGAAGGCAAGGCTCATCAGGCCGGCCGTGACCATGGCGATGGCGGTGCCCTTGAAAGGCGTGGGCACGTCGGCGCCATCGAGGCGTTCGCGGATGCCGGCAAACAGCACGAGGGCGAGGGAGAAACCGACCGAGCTGCCAAAGCCGAACAGCAGGGATTCGAGCAGGTCGTGGTGCAGCGCGACGTTGAGGAGCGGAACGCCCAGCACCGCGCAGTTGGTGGTGATGAGCGGCAGATAGATGCCCAGCACCTGGTGCAGCGTGGGGCTGCTCTTCTGGATGACCAGTTCGGTCACCTGCACGATGGCGGCGATGATGACGATGAAGGCCAGGGTGCGCAGGTATTCGACGCCGGCCGGAATCAGCACGTAGTGGTCGACCAGATAGCTGGTGCCGCAGCCGAGGGTGAGCACGAAGGTGGTGGCCGCGCCCATGCCGACGGCGGTCTCGAGTTTCTTCGAGACGCCCATGAAGGGGCACAGACCGAGGATGCGGACCAGCACGACGTTGTTCACGAGAACGGCGCCGAGGATCACGAAGAGGTAGCTTGTCATGGTTGCCGGGGACGCGAAGATCCAGAGGGCAGGACGAAAGAGGGATTATCCCGCGCCGGCTGGCAGGGACTCAAGCCTGCCAGAAGTAGGGTTTTGGCCGGCGCGTGACGCATCAGGCGAAGTCGCGGGTTTCGGCGACGGATTCGCGGACCAGCGCCGGTCCGCGATAGACGAGGCCGCTGTAGAGCTGGACCAGCTTGGCGCCGGCTTCGAGCTTGGCGCGGGCCTGACGGCCGTTGAGCACGCCACCGGCGGCGATGATCGGCAGCTCGTTTTGCAGCGCCTTGGCCAGTGCGGCGACGACCGCGGTGGAAGCTTCGAACAGCGGTGCGCCGGAGAGGCCGCCCTGCTGGTCGCCATACTTGATGCCCTGGACCTTGTCGCGCGCCAGGGTGGTGTTGGTGGCGATCACCGCGTCGATGCGGTGGCGGCGCAGGGCGTCGGCGATGTTGGTGATCTGGGCGTCGTCGAGATCGGGGGCGATCTTGAGGGTGATCGGCACGTAGCGGCCGTGCTTGTCGGCGAGCTGGGCCTGACGAGCCTTGAGCTGGCCGAGGAGGGCGTCGAGTTCGGATTCGCCCTGCAGCTGGCGCAGATTTTTGGTGTTGGGCGACGAGATGTTGACGGTGATGTAGCTCGCC
>NZ_CALAYQ010000064.1:0-16413 GCF_937894855.1 uncultured Zoogloea sp. | reverse complement strand
GGCGCCGGGGATCTGCTACGGCCAGACCGACCTGGGCCTGGCCGAATCCGCCGACACCGTGGCCGAGCGCCTGCGCCCGCTGCTGCCGGCCGATTACGCCCTCTTCGCCAGCCCCCTGGCCCGCGCCCGCCTGCTGGCCGAAGCCCTCGGCACCCCGCGCCTCGACCCACGCCTGAAGGAGATCCACTTCGGCGAATGGGAAGGGCGCAGCTTCAACGACATCGGCCAGGCGGCCCTCGACGCGTGGGTGTCCGAACCCCTGGATTTCGCACCGCCCGGCGGTGAATCGCCGCGCCGGATGGCCGATCGGGCCCTGGATTTCCTCGCCGGGCTGCGCGCCGAGGCACCCACCGCGGCGGTGATCGTGGCCCACGGCGGGCCACTCCGGGCGCTGGCCGGCGAACTGCTGGGCCTGCCGCCCGAACGCTGGCTCACCCTCGACTTTGCCTGCGGCGAAGTCACCCGGCTGGATCTCCACGACTGGGGCACCGTGCTGCGCTGGTTCAACCGCTAGAACGTTGCCCGCAACGGGCAGCGCACCGCACCCAGGAATGCCTTTCGGATTATGCCAGATGCTACCGTCCGGCCCGAATGGCATGTCCCGCGCAGACCATTCTTCCCAACGGAGCCCACCGGTGCCCGATCGCCCGCAGAAGGCGCAGCCCCGGCCAAGCAACGACCTCAAGGAAGAACTCTTGCCCCGCCCCCACCGCCGCGCCCTGCGGCAGGCGGCCGCCGCCCTTGTCGCCACCCTGGGCCTTGCCGGCGCCGCCCAGGCCTACGTGCTGTCAGCCTTTGACGCGTCGATCCACACCACCGACACCGCCGCCCTCAACGCCGCGCTGGGCCTCACCACCCTCACCGCGGTCGAGAATTTCGAAGACGCCACGCTGATTGCCGGCCTCACCTCGACTCTCGCCATCGACGGCCGCGACCTGCCCAACCACGCCTGGGACGGCATCACCACCACGGTCTCGGGCTACCCGGTGTTCACCATCAGCCTGCCGGGCATCCGCCTGTTCGGGATCGGCATCTCCGACAACGACGGCGGCGGCCAGACGATCTCCATCAACAACCTCGCGCCCCCTTGATCTGTCCTCGGTGGCCGGCTATCGGGGCGACTCCAGCGGCCGCGCCACCTACGTGATCGTCCGCGCCGAAGCGGGCGACGCCGACATCACCCGGATCGCCATCGACGGCAGCCTCACTCCGATGTTCGACCACCTCGTACTCAGCACCGATTCCGGCCTCACCGGCAGCATCCCCGAACCCGGCAGCGCGCTTCTGGCCCTCGCCGGCATCGGCGCCCTGGCCCGGCTGCGCCGCCGCTGACCCCGCGCCCCGGATCACCCCCGGTCCGGGCATCTTCCCCAGTTACCCCCCGCCGCCGGCAACCGGTTCATCCGGCCCGGCGGCACCCCTGCGCCGCCTCGCCCTGGCGCCGAAGATCTCCTGCCGACGCCCATTTCGGGCAAAAACCCGCCCGCCGTTGCCTGAAAGCACAAGAAACCCCCGGAATTTGTAAGCAATCATTTCGTCAAATGAGTTTCTGATGTTTTTGACATCTGAAAATCGAATTTGGCGAGATACTCGTTTCACAGGGAATAGCCCTGACGCCCGCCGAAGCCTCCCAGGAGTTCAGGCCGACGGGCCTGCAAAACTCAAGGGGATTTCACCATGGAAAGACGCCGTACATTCCTCAAGGCTGGAGGGGCGGGCTTGCTCGCGTCGCTCGTCTCGCCGTTCAGCTTTGCCCAGACCGCGGCGACGCTGCTGTCGTCCCTCCGCAGCAAGCAGTTCACCGCGGCGATGCCCAACCCGCTCGACCCGGCCAACCAGTTCGCGCCGGATGTCGCCGGGGGCACCAGCTACACCCTGAAGATCCAGGAATTCCAGGCCAACCTGGGCCTCATCAACCCGTCCACGGGCCGGGCCGTCAAGACGACCCTGTGGGGCTACGGCTCCACCACCCAGGCACCGAGCTACCCCGGCCGCACCTTCAACCTGCGCCAGAACGTGCCGGTCACCGTGCGCTACGTGAACGAGCTGATGAACAGCGCCGGCCCGCTGCCCCACCGCCTGCCGGTGGACACCACCATCGACTGGGCCAACCCCGGCAACCTGGGCGGACGCGCCCCGGTGCCCCTGGTCGCCCACCGCCACGGCGGCGACCAGGGCACGCTCTCCGACGGCCTGCCGGACGCCTGGTCCTCGCCGGACGTGAACAAGGACGGCATGCCCGACTACCGGGGCCGCCTGTTCAGCGCCAGCTACACCTTCGACAACAGCCAGGAAGCCGGCCACCTCTGGTACCACGACCACGCGCTGGGCGTGACCCGTCTCAACGTGTACATGGGCCTCGCCGGCAACTACTTCATCCGCGACAAGAACGAGGACTACCTCGTCCAGTGCGGCCAGCTGCCGGCCTACCCCTACGAGCTGCCGATCTGCATCCAGGACCGCCAGTTCAAGAACACCGGCGCGCTCAACTACCCGGCCACCGACCCGGCCAACCCCTCGGCGCCCAACCCCACCCACCTGCCGGAGTTCTTCGGTGACGTGGTGGTCGCCAACGGCGTGCCCTGGCCGCGCTTCGACTGCGAGCCGCGCCTCTATCGCCTGCGCCTGCTCAACGGCTCCGATTCCCGCGTGTTCACCCTCAGCTTCGTGCTCGAGAACTTTGCCAACACCCGGCTCACCTTCTGGCAGATCGGCACCGACCTGGGCCTGATGAACGCCCCGGTGCCCCTCACCAGCCTCACCCTCGCCCCGGGCGAACGGGCCGACGTGCTGGTGGATTTCTCGCGGATCATCTGGTGGTGGCACGGCAAGGTCATCGTCAGGAACAGCGCCAACACGCCCTTCCCCAACGGCCTGCCGCCGGTGGCCGGCACCACCGACCGGGTGATGGCCTTCAGCGTCACCAAGCAGCTGGGCTTCTTTGGCTGGAGCCTGTCGCTGCTCACCGGCGCCGCGATCCCGACCAACCTGCGCCCGGTGCACGGCCCGCTGCCCGCGCCCGTCACCACCGGCGTCAAGGTGCGCAAGCTGATGCTCTTTGAAGGCACCGACGCCTACGGCCGCCTGCAGACCATGCTCGGCACCGTCAATCCGGCTGCCGGCAACCCGGCCGGCACCGGTTTCGGCACCTTCCTGTACACCGATCCGGTCACCGAGAACATCGCGGTGGGCAGCACCGAGATCTGGGAGATTTACAACACCACGGTGGACGCCCACCCCATCCACCTGCACCTGACCAACTTCCGCGTCCTCGACCGGCAGGGCTTCACCGGCACCCTGGTGCCCAAGCCCATGGGCTTCGGCGCCACCGGCGGCTATCTCACCCGGATCGCCCTCTCCGGCGCCCGCGCCCCGGCGCTGCCCAACGAGCAGGGCCGCAAGGACACGGTGCTGGCCTACCCGGGCCAGGTGACGCGCATCGTCGCCACCTTCACCCGGCCGGGCGAGTACGTGTGGCACTGCCACATCCTGTCCCACGAAGACCACGAGATGATGCGACGCTTCGTCGTCGCCTGAGCGACCGGACCGGCCGGAGCAGCCCCGCTCCGGCCAGGGTGCGGAAGTGTCGGAAAAAATCGGGCAGAATCCGCCCACCGACGCCGCGCCCGGTCCGCCGCCCGTCGCCGTCCGCCCCTCGGGCCGGGCGGCTTTTTTTCGCGCCGGGCCAAGCGTCAGCCACGATCCGAGAGAGAGCGCACGATGACCCACTTCCTGGCCGACGACGGCGAAAAGATCCACGTGAAGATTTCCGGCGAAGGCCCGCCGATGGTGCTGCTCCACGGCTGGACCTCGTCCCACCGGGACTGGAACCCCTTCCTCGCCGCCTTCGAGCCCGCCCACCGGGTGTTCCGCTGGGACGCCCGCGGCCACGGCGGCCACCACCTGGAAACCGCCAGCGTCCCCACCGTCGACCGCATGGCGCGGGACCTGCAGAACCTCCTCGACCACCACCAGCTCGATCAGGTGGTCGTCGCCGGGCATTCGATGGGCGCGCTCACCCTGTGGCAATACCTGCGAGATTTCGGCGACAGCCGGCTGGCGAAGCTGATCTTCATCGACCAGTCGCCGCGCCTCGTCACCGACGCCGGCTGGCCCAACGGCATCTGCGGGGATTTCGATGAAGCACGGAACGCTGCCTTCATCCTTGATCTGGAAACCGACTTCGCCGAAGCCGTGCTGCGCCTCGTCGCCTTTGGCCACAACGCCCGGGCGCGCCAGCTGTATGAAGAGAACGGCCCCGGCATCCAGTCAGCACGCCAGCGCCTGGCGAGCTTCGACGCCCGCGCCCTGATCGACTGCTGGAAGAGCCTCACCGCCGCCGACTACCGGGACGTACTGCCGACCATCACGGTGCCGGCGCTGCTGGTGTATGGCGGCGCGAGCAACTTCTACTCGACCGCCACCGCCCACTACGTGCGCGATCACATTCCCGACGCGCGCCTCCACACCTACCCGGACGTGGACCACGCCCCGCACCTGTGGGAGAAGGAACGCTTCGTCCGCGACGTGCTGGATTTCGTCGCGGGCTGAGGTTCAGGGCACCATCCAGTCCCCGTCCGGCACCAGCTTGCCGTCGGCACCCACCTTCATCAGGTAGCCGCCCTTCGAGCCGTAGTGCTGGCCCGGGCCGAGGGTGAAGCGCGGGAAGGCGGTGCTCACCGCGCCGGCGTAGGCATCCTCCACCCGCTCGATCAGCGCCGCGCGGGAAGCCGGATTGGGCAGGATGTACAGCGCCCGGGCGGTGACAAGGCACGCCGACCAGGTGTTGCCCTGGGTGCGCTCGGTGTCCCGGGCGAGCGCCAGCCCCTGGCCGCTCATCCAGCCGCCCAGGTTGAAGACCATCCGCGCCAGGCGCTGATTCGGCTCATCAAACGGATAAATCACCCGCAGATTGTTGCTGAAAATGGTACGAATCGCGCCGGGGTCGGACGCCTTGTCCAGTTCGCCGATGGTCGCCGACACCAGCACGGGGATGCCCGCCGGCAGCTTCGGCGGATGCCCGGCAAAGGCCTTGAGCTGGGCCGGGGTCAGCCACAGGAGCAGCGCGTCGTCCCTGGTGAGCTGCGGCAGGCGAGCGCCGGGCGCCACGTCGAGCCGGCGCTCGCCTTTGCGTTCGGCGGCGAAGGCGGTATAGGCCGCGTTCGCCGCCTGCCGGCCAATGTCGCCCGGGGCGAACACCTGCACCAGCCGCTTTGGCGGCGCGGGCTGGTCGAGCAGATGGCGGGCCGCCAGCCGGCCTTCCAGCGCCACGCCCGGCCAGAGGTAGATCGACGCCGCCGGCGCAGGGCCCGGCGCGTCGGTGTTGGGGAATAGGCAGGGCATGCCCTCGGCTTCGCAGAAATCATGCACCGGCGCCCAGTCGCGGCCGATCCCGCCGACCATCGCAAAGGCCGGCGTGCGGCGCTGGTGCTCGGCGAGCTGCCGGCGCCAGCCGCTGGCCGGGCCGCTGAGGCGCCAGGTCTGCAGTTTCCAGGCGCGCCGGCCGCTGCCCTCGGCGGGGCTGTGGCTGGCGATGCAGCGCTCCAGCACGTCGAGCATGGCCTGCTGCTGGCGCTCGGGCACGTCCGGGGCGACGACGGTGGCGAGGTGCACCACGCCCGCCTCGAGCCCCGGCGGCGGCGTGGCGCCGAGCTGGCGCAGGTAGGCCGCCAGCGCGGCGATCTCCCGGTCCGAGAGCCGGTAGCGGGGCATCGGCAGGTCGAAGGTGGCGCCGCCGGCGCCCACGCCGTCGCGCATCGCCCTGGCCAGGCTGCTCATGTCGTAGGCCGGCCGGGTGCGGAAGGCGTGATCCTCCAGCGCCATGCCCGGCGCCCCGGGGTAAACAGGATGTCGCCGGCCAGCGGCGGCACCAGGGTCACGCCCTCCACCGTGCCCATCCCGCTCGGGCGGTGACACTGCACGCAGGCGAGGTCGCGCCCGGCGAGCAGCGGCCCGCCGGGGCGACGGCCCTCGATCGGCGTGCCGTCGGCGCGCTGGCCGTCGAGATACAACCGGCGGCCCTCGGCGATGAGGGTGGCGTCGGCAATCGCGCTGCCCGCGGCGAGCGCAGCGGCGGCGACGGCCAGGGCCCGCAAGGCGGAGGCGCTCATCTGGCGAGCATCGGGCGCAGTTCGGCCAGGATGCGGTCGGCCTGGGCCATGCCGTCGAGGCGCACCCACGGCTGGCCCGGCGCGCGGCGCAGGAAGCTCACCGGCGTGTGGCCCATCTTGTCGGGTCGGTAGGCGTTAAAGGCCTTCTGTACGGCGCTGCTGGCGGCGTCGCTGCCGGTGAGGAACAGCCAGTCGGTGCCCACCCCGGCGCCGTACTGGCGGGCGTAGGCCTTGAGGCGGGCCGGCGTGTCCTGCTCCGGGTCGATGGACACCGACACCATGCGCACCCGGGCGCGGTCGGCGCCGAGGCCTTCGCGCACCTCGGCAAAGATCCGCGTCATCGGCGGGCAGATCGCCGTGCAGCTGGTGTAGATGAAGTTGAGCAGCACCGGCCGGCCGTCATCCACCAGCGCCGGAAAGGCCGCGCTCACCCCGTCCTGGTTGCGCAGGCTGACCGCCGGAATGGCGTAGGCGGCCTCGCTGCGGCTCACCGACGAGACGGCGTGCAGGCTGTGCATGTGGTGGGAATGGTCGTCGGCCGCCCACAGGCCGCTGGGCACCGCCAGCAGGATGAGCAGGATCGCGGCCGTCACGCGCACGGTAAAGAAAGGCTTGGAGGTCATGTCGGGGCTCCGCATGCAATGCAGAAAGTGGGCACCCGTCCATTTTCTGGCCGGATGCGCTGTTGCTCGCGTGATGCGCGCCACACCTTGCCCCGACGAAACTCTAAATCACGTAAAAACGGTAAAAACACGTGACGCGACAGCAGGATAGGCTCGACCCGGTGATACGGTACGGCCATGCAAAAACAACTCATGCGGCTTAGCGTGTCTCGGTGGGTCCGTCAGGAAACGGGCACGGGCGTGCCTTGCCCGGATGGAGAGATCGGAATGAAGTGGTTCGATTACGACCACATCCAGCGCATTGTGGTGTTCGCAGGGCTGGCGGTGGTGCTGGGCCTGTGGGCCGCCGAGGATGCCGGGCTGCTGCCGGTGGCATCCCACAACCTGCCCCCGGCCTCGGCCTCGCTGCCCCAGCTGCCCGGCGCGGCCCCGACGATGCCCAACCTGACCCTGCAGGGCGTGATCGCCGGCAGCGGCTCGGCGCCGCCGGTGGCGCTGCTGGCCGAGGCCGGCAAGCGGCCGGTGCTGGTCGCCGAAGGTTCGTCCTTCGGCGAGGACATCCGCGTCGAGCGGGTGCTGCCCGACCGGGCCGTGCTGCGCTGGCGGGGCAGCAACGCGCCGATCGTGGTGCGGCTGTCGCCGGCGGGTGGCAGCGAAGGGCCCGCCACCAACCAGGCATCCACCAGCGCACCGGACAACCTGCCCCAGCCGCCGGCGGATGCGGTCGCCCCGCGCCGGGACGACGCCCTGCCCGCCGAGCGGGTGCCAGCGCCGTCCGACGCCTCCGGCCTGCCGCCGGGACCGAGCCTGACCGGCCCGGCCCTCAGCGGTCCGGCGCCCGGATCCACCAACTAGCCTGCCCTGCAGGGGCTTGCCCCCGGGCGCAGCGTCAGGGTCGGCCATGCCGGCCCTTTTCGTTTTTCGGCCAAGCTCTTGCGCAGCGGGGTGGCGCACCGCACAATTGGCCGTCATTTTGTCCGGCCCCGCCCCGCCATGCCTGCGCCCGACGCTCACCTGTCGCTCCCGGCCACGCTGATCGCCTGCCACGAATGCGATCTGCTGCAGACCGAGCCCCGCCTCGCCCCCGGCGAGACGGCCCGCTGCGCCCGCTGCGGGGCCTTCCTGGCGCGCAACCCGCCGGATAGCCTCGACCGCACCCTGGCCCTGACCTGCACCGCCGCGGTGCTCTACATCCTCGCCAACATCTACCCGCTGGTGGGCCTCGAGATGCAGGGCCGCCAGGTGCAAGTCACCCTCGCCAGCGCGCTGCACATCCTGTGGCAGGACGGCATGGCGCCGGTGGCGGCGCTGGTGGGCGTCACCACGCTGCTGTTTCCGCTCCTCGAGCTGGCGATGATCCTGATCGTGCTGGTGCCCCTGCGCCTCGGGCGGGTGTCGCCGCGGCTGGCACCCTTCTTCCGGCTGGTGCGCTCGGTCAAGCCGTGGGGGATGGTCGAGGTCTTCCTGCTCGGCATGCTGGTGTCGCTGGTCAAGCTGTCGCACCTGGCCACGGTGATCCTCGGCACCGCCTTCTGGGCGATGGCGGCGCTGATCGTCGTCCTCACCTTCGCCGCCCGGGCCTTCGATACGCGCCTGGTGTGGCAGACGCCGGTGGCGGAGCCCGCCCCGTGACGCGCCACCTCACCGCCCGCGAGGCCGGCCTCCTCAACTGCCACGTGTGCGGCCAGCTGTCCCGCGCCGCCGCCGGCCACGGGCTGGTGCGCTGCCCGCGCTGCCGGGCGCCGCTGCACATGCGCAAACCCGCCAGCCTCGCCACCACCTGGGCGCTCACCCTCGCCGCGGCGATCCTCTACGTGCCGGCCAACCTGCTGCCGATGATGACCACCGCCTCGCTGCTCGGCAGCCAGGAAGACACCATCATGAGCGGGGTGATCTTTCTCTGGCAGTCCGGCTCGTGGCCGCTGGCGGCGGTGGTGTTCTTCGCCAGCGTGATGGTGCCGCTGCTCAAGATCATCGCCCTGATCTACCTCGCCGCCAGCGTGCAGCGCCACTCGCGCCTGCGCCTGATCCAGCGCACCCGGCTGTACCGGATGGTCGAATTCGTCGGCCGCTGGTCGATGCTGGACATCTACGTCATCACCCTGCTCGTCGCCCTGGTGCAGTTCCAGGGGCTCGCCACCATCCAGGCCGGCCCGGCCGCCGTCGCCTTCGGCGCGGTGGTGGTGCTGACCATGTTCGCAGCAATGAGCTTCGACCCCCGCCTGATCTGGGACCCGATCGCCGGGCCCGCCCCTTCCGACGACCACCGCCATGACTGATCCCGCCGCGCTCCCCCAGGCCACCGTCGACACGCCGCGCCGCTTCCGCATCCCGCTGGTGTGGATCATCCCGCTGGTGGCACTCCTGATCGGGCTGTTCCTGGCCGCCCGCAGCTACTACGAGCAGGGCCCGCTGATCACCATCACTTTCAAGACCGGCGCCGGCCTCGAACCCGGCAAGACGCGCATCAAGTACAAGGATGTGGACGTCGGCCAGATCACCGGGGTGGCCCTCGCCGAAGACGGCGCCGGCGTGGTCGCCACCGCCCGCCTGGCCCGCGAGGCCGCCAGCCTGCTGGTGGACGACACGCGCTTCTGGGTGGTCAGCGCCCAGGTGTCGGGCAGCTCGGTGTCGGGCCTCGGCACCCTGCTGTCGGGCGCCTACGTGGGCCTCGACGTGGGCAAATCCACCGAAGACCGGCGCCACTTCCAGGGCCTCGACACCCCGCCGGCGGTCAATTTCGACGTGCCCGGCAAATCCTTCGTGCTGCAGGCCGAAACCCTCGGCTCCCTCAGCGCCGGCACGCCGATCTACTTCCGGCGCATCGAGGCCGGCCAGGTCACCGGCTTCAAGCTCGACGAAGCCGGCAAGCGGCTGGACGTGCAGATCTTCATCAAGGCCCCCTACGACCGCTTCGTGACCACCAACAGCCGCTTCTGGAACGCAGGCGGGGTGGACGTGAAGATCGGCGCCGACGGCATCCAGGTGAACACCGAATCCATGGGCGCCATCCTGGCCGGCGGCGTGGCCTTCCAGACGCCGGAAGACGGCAGCGCCGAACCCGCCCCCGACAACCACGCCTTCACCCTTTTTGCCAGCCGGGCCGAGGCCCTCAAGCAGGCCAACGCCGTGGTGCTCAACTACACCCTGCGCTTCGACGAATCCGTGCGCGGCCTGTCGGTGGGCGCGCCGGTGGATTTCCGCGGTATCCAGGTGGGCGAGGTCACCGCCATCAGCCCCGACTTCCACCCCCGCACCGCCGACCTGGGCCTGCTGGTGGATGTGAAGATCTACCCCGGCCGCATGCGCGCCCGCCACAAGGACGCCAAGATCACCTTCTTCGGCAAGGATTACCACGACAAGGATTTCCGCGCCTTCGTCGACCAGCTCGTCGTCAAGGGCCTGCGCGGTCAGCTGCGCAACGGCAACCTGGTCACCGGGCAGCTTTACGTGGCGCTGGATTTCTTCCCCGCCTCACAGCCGGTCAAGGTGGACTGGAACCGCGACCCGCCGCTGATCCCCACCCAGCGCGGCAGCCTCGACGAGCTCCAGAGCACCCTGCTGCGCATCGTCGCGCGGATCGACAAGCTGCCCCTCGACACGATCGGCCGCGACACCAGCAAGGCCATCGCCGGCCTCGGCCGCACCATCGACGAGGCCGAACAGCTGGTCAAGCGCCTCGACGGGCTGACCAACGGCGACGTGCGCGAGACCGTCGTCGAAGCCCACAGCGCGATCACCGAGACCCGCGCCGCCATCGCCGACGCCCGCAAGCTGCTGGCCACCGACGCCCCGCTGCAGCAGGACATGCGCGCCAGCCTGCAGGAACTCTCCCGCGCCGCCCAGGCCCTGCGCCACCTGGCCGACACCCTGGACCGCCACCCCGAAGCCCTGCTGCGCGGCAAACCCGAGGAAAAACCATGATCCGCCTTCGCCTTGCCCTGATCCTGTTTGCCGCCGCCGGCAGCGCCCAGGCCGCGGACATCCGCCCGGGCCTGTGGGAATTCCGCTCCACGCGGGTCAGCCTCGGCGGCGCGCCGGATCTGTCCGAGAAGCTCCGTCAGCAGCTGGCCAACCTGCCGCCCGACGTCCAGCGCCAACTGCGCCAGCAGCTCGCCGCCCAGGGCGTGCAGCTGGGCAGCGACGGCACGGTGCGCAGCTGCATCACCGCCGAACAGGCCCGCCAGGACAGCGTCTATGCCGGCCGCACGGACGGCAACTGCACCCTCGCCAGCATCACCAAAAGCGGCAACCAGGTGCGCGGCCGCCTCAACTGCAGCCAGCCCAAGGGCAGCGCCGACTTCGAAACCACCCTCGACGGCCCCGAGCGCATGAGCACCCGCGTGAACATGCACTCGGCCCAGGGCGACATCCAGATGGACACCGACGCCCGCTGGATCGCCGCCTGCAGCACCGCCACCCGCCAGGAATGACCGCCACGATGAACCGCCTCCTCGCCATTGCCCTGCTGTGCGCCGGGCTCGCCGCCTGCAGCAGCACCCCGCCGATCCGCCACTACACCCTCGGCCCCCTGCCGCCGGCCCCGGCCGTCGCGCCGTCGGCCACCGGCGCCAGCCTGGTGGTGGGCCCGGTGGGCGTGCCCGCCGCCATCGACCGCCTGCACATCGTCCGCCAGCAGGGCGGCGCCCGCGCCGAGGTGTCGGACGAGCACCGCTGGGCCGCGCCCCTCAAGACCGAGATCGCCCGCCGGGTGGCCGTCGAGGTGGCCCGCCACAGCGCCTACGTGCGCGCCGTGGCGTGGCCCCAGGCGAGCATCGCCGACCCCGACCTGACCCTGCCCATCGAC
This sequence comes from uncultured Zoogloea sp., assembly GCF_937894855.1. NCBI lineage: Bacteria > Pseudomonadati > Pseudomonadota > Betaproteobacteria > Rhodocyclales > Zoogloeaceae > Zoogloea > uncultured Zoogloea sp. The sequence continues at coordinate 4,873 of NZ_CALAYQ010000064.1, read as the reverse complement.
GTGCTGCGCTTCGACGCCGACGGCTTCGAGCGGGTCACGCTGGAAGCCGTGTGGACGCTGCGCAAGGGCGGGCACGACGTGGTGAGCCGGCGCTTCTCGGCCACCGAAACCGTCCGCGAGCCCAGCTGGGACGGCCTCGCCGCGGCCCACGGGCGGCTGGTGGATGCGCTGGCCGCCGACATCGTGTCGGCGCTGCCAATCCGCCCCTAATCGACCGGATCGGCCTTCTTGCGGGCCGCCGGCTTGCGGGGCGTGGCCCTGGGCTTGTTGGCCTTGATGCGCCCCAGGCGGCGGCGGATCTCGTCGGAATCCATCCACAAATCGCTGCCCTGCAGGATGTGGTTGATGTCGCTGGCGCTCAGGAAGGGCGTGCAGATGCGGGTCGTCACCTTCTCGAACCAGCTCCCCAGCGCATGAACCTCGGCCGCCTGCTCGCTGCCCTTGCCGGCGAAGCTGCTCGAATAGGTGTGGAACATCAGCTGGCAGTTGTCATGGACGATCAGCTCGTCCCCCGACAGGAAGATGAAGGCCGCCATCGAATAGGCCCGCGCCTCCAGCACCGTGATCACGTGGGCCTCGGAGGCCAGCATGTTGTTGATGATCTGCAGCCCGGTGTTGAAATCACCGCCCGGCGAGTTGATGTGCAGGTAGATGAGGTCGGTCTGGGCCGCCGTGCGCAGGGTGTAGAACAGCTCGGTGTAGTGCTGCGGCTCATGGATCTCGCCGCACAGGTAGTAGGAAACCTGATGGATCGGCACGTGGCGCTCGTAGCGCACCAGGCCTTCGAAGGGCGGGATGTCCTCGACTTCGTCGTCTTCCGGCCGCCGGCCGGGGCTGCGCTGAACCATGGCTGCATCCTCCGCAAATGCACACCCGGTCAGTATGCAACTGGCGCGGGGCGGGTTCAACGCGGAAAGCCCCGCCGGGGCTAGATGTCGCTCTCGTTGAAGACCGGCTTGGTGGAGGGCGGCGCGGTGTCGCCGGGCAGCACCGGCAGCTCGATCTTGAAGATGCCGTGATTGGCCACCTCGCCCCACAGGCGGCCGCCGTGGGTGGCGACGATGGCGCGGCTGATGGCGAGCCCGAAACCGCGCCCCACGCTGCTCGCACCATCGAGCGGGTCGAACAGGTTGGTGGCCCGCTCGGAGGTGAGGCCGGAGCCGGAATCCTCCACCCGCAGGCAGATCTGCGCGCTGCCGTCCTTCCAGGCGGCGATCCAGATCCGCCGCGGCTGGCGCGGGCTGTCGGCCACCGAATCGAAGGCGTTGGCGAGCAGGCTGCGCAGCACCACTTCCATCTGCAGGCGATCGACCATCAGGCTCACGTCGGGCATCGGCGCCACCCGCAGGCGGATGCCGGCCTGCTCGGCGCGCAGCCGGTAGGGCGCAACGGCGGCCTCGACCAGCGCCGCCAGGCCCAGCACTTCCGGCTGGGGGTCGCCGGTGCGGAAGAAATCCTGCAGCCGGCGCACCACGTCGCCGGCCTTGGCGGATTCGCGCTGCACGCAACGCACGGCCGCGTGCAGCTGCTCGCCGGTCTCGCCCCGCTCGATCAGCTGTTCGCAGGCGCCAGCGTAAGCGGAGAGGGCGGTGAGGGGGTGATGCAGTTCGTGGGCCAGGGCGCCGGCCATCTCGCCCGCCGCCGCCAGACGCAGGCTGTGGCGCAGATCCTGGGTGGTGCGGCGCTGTTCATTGACCACCGCCCCCACGAAGAAGCCGACCACCGCCATCGCCATCGCGAGGATCTGCAGCTCGGCCACCGTGACGGCGCTGTACTGGAGCACCCGCATCGCCACGATCACCCCGATCTGCAGCAGCGCCGCGCACACGATGGCGCCGGCCATGCCCTGCCGGCCCGCCGCCCACACGATGGGCAGGAAGAGCAGGTAGAACAGCTTGAAGCCGCTATGCCCGCCCACGCCAAACGCCAGCCACAGGGTGGCCACGCCCAGCAGCACGTAGCCGATGCTTTCGCGGTTGAGCACCGTGCGCTGCAGGCGCCGACGGCCGCGCTTGCTGGTGAGCCACAGCAGCAGCGGCATCATCACCGCGATGCCGACTCCGTCGCCCACCCAGAAATGCTTGAGCCCCGGCCACCAGCCGGCGGGGGCGAGCAGCCCGGCCGCCCGCAGCGAAAGCAGATAGGCCAGGCTGATGAGCAGCGAACCGATGCCCACCCGCAGCAGCCACGCCACCAGGGTGCGGCGGTCGTCCAGCAGCGCGTCGCGGGGGAGCCGGCGGGCCAGCACCTCGCCCAGCAGGGCGTAGCCCGTCGCCAGCACCAGTCCCGGCACCACGTGAACCCAGATCGACACGAGCTGGCCGTGCACGCCAATCTCGGCCAGCAGCACGGCGATCGCCAGCGGCGCCCAGGCCATCCGGCCAAAGCGCATCACCAGCACCAGCCCGAGGGCCGGCGCCGGGTTCCACGGCGTGATGCTCGGCCCGAACAACGGATGGCCGAAGCTCACCTTGTCGAGGACATAGTAGAGGCCGATGAATCCCAGGAACAGGGGCAGGAAACGCAGCCCGTCTAGGGCCGCGGCCTTCAAGTCACGAATCATGCCGAAATGGGTCGGGGCGGATCGGAGGCAGGGCCTGGCAAGAAACTGTTAAATTTTCCACAGGCGGAAGGCTCGCATTAAACGGGCCAGACCGCCAAGGGTATGCGCGCCCTTGGAATACCAAATGCGTCACGCTCGGACGTTAAAAAACCGGCCGGGCATACGCCGGGCCGGTTTTACACGAAAAGTGCCGGAAATGCTTATCGGGATGCTGCAACCGCCGGCGCAACCATCACCGGCTCGGCATGGGTTTCCGGCAGGCCGCCGTTGAGGGTGCTGTGCATCGTGTCCATGTCCAGCTCGTTCTCGGAGCGGGACACCACCACGGTGGCCACCGCGTTGCCGATGAAGTTGGTCAGGGCACGGGCTTCGCTCATGAAACGGTCGATGCCGAGGATCAGCGCCATGCCGGCCACCGGGATGGTCGGCACCACCGCCAGGGTCGAGGCCAGGGTGATGAAGCCGGCGCCGGTGATGCCGCTGGCACCCTTCGAGGTCAGCATCGCCACGACGAGGATGGTGAGCTCCTGGGTCAGGGTCAGCTCGGTGTTGGTGGCCTGGGCGATGAACAGGGCGGCCATCGTCATGTAGATGTTGGTGCCGTCCAGGTTGAAGGAGTAGCCGGTGGGCACCACCAAACCAACCACCGAGCGGGCACAGCCCAGCTTCTCGAGCTTGTGCATCAGGCGCGGCAGGGCGGATTCGGAGGAGCTGGTGCCCAGCACGATCAGCAGCTCTTCACGGATGTACTTGATGAACTTGAAGATCGAGAAGCCGGTGTAGCGGGCAATGGCGCCCAGCACCAGCACCACGAACAGGAAGCAGGTGAGGTAGAACGCGCCCATCAGCTTGGCCATCGGCACCAGCGAGGCCACGCCGTACTTGCCGATGGTGAAGGCCATCGCGCCGAAGGCACCCACCGGAGCGAGCTTCATCACGGTGTTCACGATGCCGAACATCACGTGGGAGATCTGCTCAACAAAGTCGAACACCGGCTTGCCCTTGTCGCCCATCGCGGCCAGCGAGAAGCCGAACAGGATCGCCAGCAGCAGCACCTGCAGGATGTCGCCCTTGGCGAAGGCATCCACGAAGGTGGCCGGGATGATGTTGAGGATGAACTCGGTGGTGGTCTGCGCCTTGGCCTTGGCGGTGAAGTCGCCGATGGCCTTGGTGTCGAGGGTGGTCACGTCGGCGTTGAAGCCCGCGCCCGGCTGGGCCACGTTGGCCACCACCAGGCCGATCGCCAGGGCCAGGGTCGAGACGACTTCGAAGTACAGCAGCGCCTTACCGCCCACGCGGCCGACCTTCTTCATGTCCTGCATGCCGGCGATGCCGTGCACCACAGTGCAGAAGATCACCGGCGCGATGATCATCTTGACCAGCTTGATGAAGCCGTCACCCAGGGGCTTCAGATCCACCCCCAGCTTGGGCTCGAAATACCCCAGCATCACGCCACACACGATGGCGAACAGCACCTGCACATACAGGATCTTGTAGAACGGCTGCTTTTTCTGTTGTTCCATGACGACCTCTCCTCCGGCGATTGATTCCATGCCGGCATCTTCGCCGCACGGGGAGAAGCGGAAAATTGTGAACGTCCACATTGGGGGCGGCCCTATTGTGGAAAACCGAGGGACGCCGCGCCCGTCGCCCGGACTTCAGCCCGACACCCGAACCCGATCCACCGCGAACCCTGTAGGTCGGACTTCAGTCCGACAACTCCGCCCGATCAACCGACGATGTCGGACTGAAGTCCGACCTACAGGTGCGTGCCCTACGGCACCGCCCGCACATTCCGTCGTCGTGCCGCGACACCCCGCCCCTGTGCGTCTATGCCTAACAGGACGATGCAAAACCCCGAGAACCCAGGCCAGCACGACCTCTCGCCATCCGATTTCTCATGACTTCATTCCCGGAATTGGATTCCTAATCCCGTTTTGATGCCCACCGAATGGGCTGGGGAATGGGTTTTCACCCGATTCCGGGTGCTGCATCATGCCGCGCTCCCCGCGGACTGCAATTTGGCGATCCGCAGCAGGTTGTACGCCGCCGCCGACAGGTAAGCGGCGATCTGGGTTTTCGCCTGACCGATGAAGCGTGTCTTTCTCATTCCGCCCACCGTCTTCAGCCAGCCGAAGATCTCCTCAACGCGCTTTCGTTTTCGCTGGCTGATCTTGTAACCCTCGGTACGGGTAGTCCGCCCGTCGAGCCCTGGTGTCGTGCGTCCGTCGATCCGGGCAATGTGCGGCCGGATGTTGTGCTCGCGCAGATGCTGGACGAAGTCTTTCACGTGGTAGCCCTTGTCGGCCC
>NZ_CALAYQ010000063.1:0-23146 GCF_937894855.1 uncultured Zoogloea sp. | reverse complement strand
GCTTGACTTTCCCCCATCGAGGATGCTAGCTTGTTGATACGGTCGAAAAGACCGCCCGAAGCCCGCCGCGCGCGGGCTTTTTGCGTTCGGAGGCCGCTATGGGATCCATCCCGCCAGTCCGCAGCGTCACCATGCGCCACCATGGCGCACCGATGCGCACATACCGCGCGGTACTGGATGAGGCGCGAGGCGCCCAACGGGATGGCCGCTCCACCGACATAGCCGGCATGGACGCCGCCGCCTCCGCCGCTCTCGAATGGCTGGATAGCGTGGTGCTGGACGTGGCGTTCTCACGAATAAGGCGATGGTGATTATCGATGGCAGGGCGTGGTCGCACGGCTGGTTTCCGCATGTCGGACCAGCACCGGGTTAAAATCCAGAACAGCAACATCCTCAATGCGCTGATTGAGCACGTTGAAGGCAAAAGGGAAATGGGCGCATCACAGGTGACAGCCGGCATTGCGCTGCTGAAAAAGGTGCTGCCCGATCTGTCGTCGATTGAGCATGCCGGCCCCAATGGCGGCGCTATCCCGATCGACGTTATCCGCCGCGTGATCGTTGACCCAAACGCTTGAGATCAGGACGGCCCGTTGCTTCGAGCCGCTCCTCAAGCCAAGCCGCTACAAGGGCATCTTCGGCGGACGCGGATCGGGCAAATCGCATTTCTGCGCCGAACTGCTGATCGAGCATTCGGTCCTGCACCCAGGCACGCGCGCGGTGTGTGTCCGCGAAGTTCAGAAGTCGCTCAAGGAGAGCGCGAAGCGGTTGATCGAGGACAAGATCGACGCGCTTGGCGTCGGCCGGATGTTCGAGGTACAGACCGACCAGATCAAGACGCCCGGCGGCGGCCTGATCATCTTTCAAGGCATGGTGGACCACACGGCCGAGAGCATCAAGTCGCTCGAAGGCATCGACGTGGCATGGATCGAGGAGGCGCAATCAGTCTCCCAGCGCAGCCTTGACTTGCTGCGCCCGACCATCCGCAAGGAAGGGTCGGAGATATGGGCATCGTGGAACCCGCGCTTCCGAACCGACCCGATTGACAGGTTCCTCCGCGCTTCTCCGCCGGAGGGGTCGATTGTCGTCCGCGCGAACTATTACGACAATCCATGGTTCCCGGCGACGCTCGACGCGGAGCGCCGGCACGACGAGGCGGGCGACCCGGACCGCTACCGACACACGTGGCTCGGCGACTACGAGCAGGTCGGCGACGCGCAGTTCATCCCAGCCGGTCTTGTTGAGCGGGCCATGGGCGAGGACGTGCCGTTCTACGTGAATGACGAGATGATCATGGGCGTCGACGTGGCGCGGTTCGGCATGGACGAGACCGTCATAGCGATCAGGCGCGGGCGCAATGCGCGGGCTGAGCCGTGGATGACATATCGCAACCTCGACACGATGGAGGTTGCCGCGCGGGTCGCGATGGAGATGGACAGGCTCGGTCCCGACGCGGTGTTCGTTGACGCCGGCGGCATCGGCGCGGGCGTGGTTGATCGTCTGCGCCAGCTTGGGCGCAACATCATCGCGGTCGACAGCGCGCGGCGCAGCGACGGGACGGCCAGCGTCAAGACGGCCAACAAGCGCGCCGAGATGTGGGCCAGGATGCGCGACTGGCTGGCGCAAGGCTCGGTGTCGATCCCGATCGACATCCAGCTCGAGGCGCAGATGACCGCCGTTCAGTACAAGTTCGACGCGAACAACGCGATCCTCCTCGAGAAGAAGGAGGACATGCGCAAGCGTGGCCTTCCCTCGCCCGACAAGGCCGACGCGCTGGCGCTGACATTCGCCTACCCGGTGGGCAAGCGCGCCGACGACTACGACGAGTGGCGCGACGACAGCCCGCGCGGGCGATCATCTGTGACGGGGTACTGATGGACGATCAGGTGATGACGGATGCGCCCGAGGCGCCGATGGCGGTCCTCACCAGCCTTACGCAGATGCCGAACATCGCGGACCATCTGGACGAGGCGCGCCTCGCGGAGATCGGCGAGGACGTGGCGACGGACTACGACATTGACCGCCGCTCGATGGCCTCATGGCTGGAGCGCATGAAGTGCGGGATGGACCTCGCGAACTTGGTCAAGGCGGAAAAGAGCTACCCGTGGAAGGGCAGCAGCAACGCCCGGTATCCGCTGGTAACGACGGCCTGCCTGCAATTCAACGCGAAGGCATACCCGGCGATCATCCCCGGCGCGGACGTCGTCAAGTGCGAGGTTAAGGGCAAGGATCCTCAAGGCATCAAGGCGGCGCGGGCCGAGCGCGTCGGCTCGCACATGAGCTACATGCTCACCAGCCGGGTTGAGGAGTGGGAGGAGACCACCGACGATCTTCTCGTGCAACTGCCGCTCGTCGGAACGATGTACCGCAAATGGTGGATCGACCATGCGCGCAAGCGTCTGCGCTGCCGGCTGGTCTCGCCGGGCGCGCTGATCGTCAACGAGAAAGTGCGCTCGCTGTTCGACGCCCCGCGTCTGACCGAGGAATTGCCGCTCTACCCGCGCGAGATCATGGAACGCCGCAAGTCGGGCGACTGGCGCGACATCGACTATGTCGAGGCGACGAGCGAGGACAAGGCCGAGGTTCAGGATTTCCTCGAGCAGCACCGGCTGCTTGATCTGGACGGGGACGGCTACGAGGAGCCGTATATCGTCACCATCCACAAGACATCGCACAAGGTCGCGCGCATCGTCGCGGACTTCGGCGAGGACGACATCACGCAGGAGATGCAGGACGTTCCCATCATCGGCCCGCAGGGCATCCAGATGATGCAGGCGCCGACCGGCAAGATTCTCAGCATCAAGCGCGGCACCTATTTCGTGGCGTACAAGTTCATGCCGTCGCTTGATGGCGGATGGCACGGAACCGGCCTCGGGCTGCTGCTGGGGGACATCAGCGAGGCGATCAACACGATCCTGAACCTGATGATCGACAGTTCGCACATGGCGGCGCGCGGCGGCGGGTTCCTCGGGTCCGAGTTCAGGATCAAAGGCGGGTCGCAGCAATTCAAGCCCGGCGAATGGAAGATGCTCAACATGAGCGGCGCGGCCATCAAGGACAGCATCGTTCCGATGACGTTCCCGGCCGCCGACGCGAACATGTTCCAGCTTCTCGGCCTGCTGATCGACGCCGGCAAGGAGGTGTCGTCCATCAAGGACGTGATCACCGGCGAGCTTGGCGCGAAGAACATGCCGGTCGGCACGATGCAGATGCTCGTCGAGCAGGGGATGGCGCAGTTCACGGCGGCGTTCAAGCGCATCTTCCGCGCGCTGCGGCATGAGTACCGGCTGGTCGCGCGGCTGAGCCAGCAGATCGTCACGCCCGAGGAATACGCCACCTATCACGACCTGCAGGGCGTTGACCCGCGCGCCGACTACAACATGGATGATATGGACATCCTGCCGGTGGCCGATCCGACAGCGGTCACGAAGATGCAGCAGATGGGCAAGGCCAGCCTCCTGCGCGAGATGGCCGAGGCTGGCCAGGTCAACCCGCAGGCGGCGAGCAAGCGCATCCTCGAGGCCGCGTCGATCCCGGACGTTGAGGAACTTCTCCCGCAGCCCGACCCGATGCAGCAGCAGATGCAGGCGATGCAGATCGAGATGGCCAAGGCCGACATGGTGGTCAAGGTCGCGGACATTCAGGTCAAGATTGCCCAGGTCGAAAAGACCCGAGCGGACACGATCAAGGCCGTAGCCGAGGCCGAGGCGACCGAGGCCGAAACAGCGATGCTCGGCCTTCAGGACCAGATGGCACAACTTCAGTCCCTGCAGGCAAATCTGATGGTGGTACGCGATGGACTACTCGCAAATCTCGGGCGAGGCGCTTTCGGAATGGCGGGAGCACCCGGTCAGCAAGGCATTCCGGGCGGCCTTGGGCCTGTACCTGGAGCAATGCAAGGCGGCGGCGCTGCAGGCGTGGTGGGAGGGCCACCCGGTTTCTGACGCCGAGAGGATCGCGCTTCATCGCGAGATGGCGCTCTACCGCGACCTTTTCGAGAACGACCTCGAAGCGGGCGTTTTGACCTACCTCAAGAAGGACGATGAATGATGGCGTTGCGAATGATGGAGTACAATATCGCGGTGCGGCAAGAGCCGGTCGAGGAGAAGACCAAGGGCGGTCTGATCCTGACGGACGATGCCCGCGACCGTGGCAAGCACATGGCGACGCGCGGGATCATCACGCACGTCTCGCCGATGGCCTTCGCCTTCGATGACTGGCCGTCCGGGGAGCCCAAGCCCGGGGTCGGGGACCGCGTGATTTTCGCGCAGCACGCTGGCGTGTTCGCGAAGGACGACGCGGGCGAGGAATACCGGATCATCAAGGATCGCGACATCGTGGCGGTGCTTGCATGAGCGACATCGAAGACGACATCCCGGAGATCGAGCCGGAGATCGAGGCGCCTTCCGAGCCTTCGGCGGAGGAGTTGGCGCGGATCGGCGCGGCGGAGACCGAGGCGCGCAAGTACGGCTGGAAGCCCGAGGCGGAGTATACCAAGGCGCCGGCCGGCTGGATGGATGCCGAGCGGTATCTCGAAAGCCCGCGCACACAGGTGAAAATTCTGCGGGACGAGGTGAGGGCGCGCGATCAGCGGTTCGAGGCTCTCGAGCGCGCCAGCGCGGTCGCGCAGCGGGCGGCGCGGGAACAGGAAGCCGCGCGCTGGCAGGTCGAACTTGACCGCGTGCGGGAGGCCAAGCAGGCGGCGGTCGAGGGCATGGACCTCGCAGCCTATGACGCGGCGGCCGAGCGGCAGCGTGAAATCGAGAACCAGCGGCCTTCCACCAACGACGACCTGAACCGCCGCCTGCACGAAAGCCAGGCGCGCGCGGAGGCGGCGCACGGCAAGGAGCGCGTCGAACAGGCGCTGATGGAAGCCGGCACGATCAGCCCGGACTTTCTGCGCAGCTTCTCGACGCGTCCGGAGCCTTATGAGGCGCTGGTCGCGTGGCACAAGGCGCAGGAGATCGCGCGCGACCCGCAGGCATATGTCGCGCGGATCGAGGCCGATGCCCGTGCCAAGGCCGCGCCGCGCCGGTCGATGGTCGATGGCGGCGGGCTGGCCGGCGGCTCCCGCGACGTGGCCCTGTCGGCCGATGAGCGGGCGGCCGCGCTGATGTTCGTAAAAGATGGGACGTTCAAGAGCGTCGGGGAATACGCGGCCTATAGCCGCAAGCTGCATGGAGATGCCCGATGACCGAGAACCGCAACGCGCAGATCAAGACCGAGCGGCGTCGGCGGAACGGGGATCACCTGTCCGGGCGCCGGGTCCGTCTGTTCGTGGACGAGAACCAGCTCGACCGGGAGAAGTACGAGTACCGCTGGATCAACGACACCGGAAACCGGGTCTACGATCTGACCAAGCAGGACGATTGGGAACTGGTGACCGACCGGGATGGTCTCGTGCGGCCTCAGGACGGGACCGCGCAGGGTGCCGAGGTGTCCACGCTTGGCGGCATCGGGCCGAAGGGTGCGGAGCGGATGGTGCTCGTGCGGAAGCCCAAAGCATACCACGACGATGATGCACGGAAAAAGAGTGATGCCATCGATGACGTTGAGGCCAGCATGAGAACCGGACGGGTTCCGGGCGCTGGCGTCGAGGCCGGCTACACCCCGAGCGCGGACGGCAGGACGCCGAGCACGCGCATAGGGCGGGGCGGCTAACCCCCTTCCCCTTTTTCCCAGGAGCGCCATAAAATGGCAAATGCGAACACTCCGCGCGGGCTGGAGCCTGTGCGGTATGTAAGCGGTTCTCCGTACAATGGCGCGTCGAACGTCTATTTCGTGCCGTCGTCGGACAACACCGCGATCTACATCGGCGGACTCGTGAAACTCGCCGGCGGCGGCAGTGCCGAGGGCATCCCCACGGTCACCGGCAACGTTTCGAGCGGCAACCCCGTGGTTGGCGTCGTCACCGGGTTCAAGGCGGTGACGCAGGAAAGCCCCCTGTACCGCCCGGCTTCGACGGACCGTTACGTCTATGTCGCGGATGACCCCGATCTGCTGTTCGAGGCGCAGGAGGATGGCGTGTCGGTGACGACCGTCAACGGCGCCACCGCGCAGCTTTCCGGGTTCACCTCGGGCAGCACGGTCACCGGCAAGTCGTCCGTCGTCATTTCGACGGCGAACATTTCCGAGACCTCGGACACCGACGACGACGTGCGGCTGGTCCAGTTCGTCCAGCGGTCCGACAACGAGTTCGGCCTCTATGGCCGGTGGTTGGTGCGGCTGAACGTCCACCAGTACAAAGACAGCGCGGTAGGAGTGTAAGCCATGCCGATCATGAGTGGTGCGCACCCGAAAGCGCTGTGGCCGGGCGTCCATGCCTTCGCCATGAATTCGTACAAAGAGTGGCCCGCGCTCTATTCCAAGGTCTTCACCGTCGAAAGCTCGGACAAGCACCGGGAAGAAGACGTGGAGACCACCGGCTTCGGCCTTCCCCAGGTCAAGGCCGAGGGCGCGGCGACGACCTACGACACCCATTCCCAGGGTGGCGTCGCGACCTACGTGCATGCTGCCTTCACCTCGGGCTACATCGTCACGAAGGAGGAACTGGCGGATAACCTGTACAAGTCCCGCTCGTTCCGCCGCGCCGAGATGCTGGCCCGGTCCTTCCGGACGGCGAAGGAGATCGTTCACGCGAACGTCCTGAACCGCGCCTTCACTGCCGGTGCCACGGGCGGCACCGATGGCGTTATCCTGTGCTCGGCGTCGCACCCGACGCTCTCGGGCAACCAGTCGAACGTCCTCGCGACGGCGGCGGACCTGTCCGAAGCCTCCCTCGAGGATATGCTGACGCAGATCATGGTGGCGCGCAATTCGCGCGGCTTCCCGATCATGCTGCGTGCCAAGCAGCTCCTCATCGCGCCCGGCGAAGCCTTCAACGCCGAGCGTATCCTGAAATCGACCCTGCAGAACGACACCAGCAACAACGCGGTGAACGCTGTGCAGTCGATGGGGCTGATTCCGCAGGGCGCGATGGTCAACCCGTACCTGACCGACTCCGATGCGTGGTTCCTGACCACCGACGTTCCGAACGGCCTCATGTCGTTCCAGCGTCAGGCTTACGAGTTCAGCCAGGATAACGACTTCGACACCGACAACGCGAAGGCCAAGGGCTACGAGCGCTATTCGGTCGGCTGGACGGAGTGGCGGTCCATCTACGGCACGCCCGGCGCGTGATCGCGGCGGGGCGGTCACGGCCGCCCCGTCATCCTGACAGTTCTCGCGACTGACATTCCCAAGACAGGAGACTTCCATGGGAAATACCCGATTCACCGGGCAGATTCTGCGTTCCGGTTCCGGCGCCAATCAGAAATGGTTTTCCGACTATCCGGTCGGTTTCAGCCCGGACTACGTATGGTTCTGGGACGACTTCACCGGCGCCGCGATCAACGCGACGAACGACTGGGTTGTCGTCAAGGATTCCGGCGCGGCGGTCGCGCTTGTGGCGGACGCCGCCGGGGGCGAGGTGTCCCTGACATCCACCGCGACGACCGACGATGATGGCGCCTCGATCCGCGGCATGGAAATCTTCTTGCCCGCCGCCGGGCGCAGCATCTGGTTCGAGGCGCGCGTCAAGCTGTCGAGCGCGGCCGATCAGGACGCGTTCATCGGCCTTTGCGAGAAGTTCACGACGAACCCCGAGGCCAGCTTGCTCGCCTCGAACCGCATCGGCTTCCAGATCAACGACGGCTCCGCCTCGATCCTCTGCAAGACCGAGGCGTCCGATACCGAGACCTCGACCGCGAGCGGCGTTCTGGCCGTGGATGCGACCTATGTCCGGCTCGGCTTCCAGGTGCTCGGGACGGGGGCGGTCCGGTTCTTCGTGAACCGCCAGCTTGTCGCGACGCACAGCACCAACATTCCGGCGACCGAGCTTGCCCCGGTGCTGTTCTCGCTCTCGGGCAGCGTGACGGGCACCCGCACCTTGATCGCCGACTATATCTCCGCCGTGGCGACCCGGTAATGGCGACGCTCAACGTGGTATTCGCCGAGGTCGGCGCGCAGGGCCGCAATGGCGTGCAGCCGGTCTACCATGGCGACTTCATCGCGGCGGCGAACGTCACCACGAGCGGCGCCAGCGCCCAGTCGGCGGCGGCGGCGCGCAAGTGCGTCGCGCGGCTCACGGCGATCGGCGGCGGAATGTACGTGGTCAGCGGCGGGGCCTCGCCGGTCGCGACCGTTGGCGGCGGGATGTACATTCCGAGCGGCGGCACGCTCGACCTCTTCGTGCAGAGCGGCTGGAAAGTCGCTGTCATCGACGCCTGATGGCCTACGTTTTCGGGGCGTGGAAGGCGGTATGTGACCGCTGCGGGTTCATCTATCTGAACCACCAGCTTGCGCAGGACTGGCAGGGCCTGCGCGTCTGTCGCGGATGCTTCGAGACCCGCCACCCCCAGGATTTCGTTCAGGGCAAGTCCGACCGGCAGAACCCGCCGTGGGTGCGCCCTGAGCCGCCGGACATCGAGCGGACCCCGGATCAAGGCAACGACTGGAGCGCGCTGTGAAAGTCAGGGACGCGGTATCCGACGCGCTGCGCGATCTGGGCGTGGTGGCCTTGGACGAGCCCCTCACCATGGACTCCCTCGCCCATGGCGCGCGGGTGCTGGACCGGATGCTGCGGGACTGGCAGGGCTACGGATATTGCCTCTGGACCAAGTCGGTTCAGAGCGTGCCGTTGGTGGTCGGCGTCGGCAGCTATGCGCTTCCCTCTCGCCCGGTGCAAATCCTCGATGTGCTCTATGTCGATGCGGCCGAGACGCCTATGGAGCGGCTGTCCCGCGAGGAGTATGACCGCCTGCCGAACAAGGCGACGCTCGGCCGTCCGACATGCTGGCACGAGGTCCGAGGCCCCGCGGGATCGACCCTGAAGATATGGCCGACCCCATCGGCCATCGCCTCGGCCTCGGTGGTCTACACCCGCGAAATTCTGGATCAGGAGAGCGCGAACGCCGATCTGGACTGCCCGAAGGAGTGGCGCCGCGCGGTGGTCAAGAACCTCGCCATTGAGTTGGCGCCAGCCTATCCGAGCGACGTGTCGCTTCTGATGCGGCAGGCCGGCGAGGCGCTGAGCCTCGCGCTCGGGGCCGACCGCGAAGATAGCGTGTTCTTCTCGTGAGGCTCGTCCTCGCCGCGAAGTCCGCGCGGGACAGCACCGATCTCGGGTCAACGTCGGAGCGGCTGATCAACCTCTATCCCGTGCCGAACGCGGAGGGCGGCCGCGCGCAGTTCAAGCTTCGCGCGGTGCCGGGCGCGGAGGACTTCACCAGCCTGCCGTTCGGTTTTTCGCGCGCATGGGGCGTTGTCGAGGGTGTGTTGTACATCGTGCAGGGCGGCGCCCTGTGGAAGGTGAGCGAAACCGGCATAACGACGAACGTCGCCGCCGTTTCGGATGACGTCGAAACCACGATCAGCGGCAACCGCGACAATGTGATCGTATCGGCGGCGGGCAGCTATAACGTCTGGGATGGCGCGGCGCTGACGCAGCCGGGCAGCGGGCGCATTGCCTCGATCTCGTCGGCGGCTTTCCTCGACCAGTTCACGCTGATGGCCCAGCGCGGCGGCCGCGAAATCGAATGGACCGAGGTCGGTGTCCCCGGCAATCGGAACGCCCTGTATTTCCGAACCGCCGAGGCCCGAGACGACCGCGTGATGCGGATCATCGACAACGGCGGGTATCTCTACGCCCTGAAAGAGACCAACACCGAGGTGTGGGGGTCAACCGCGCGCGGCGGCGCCGGGGCGTTCAGCCGCGTTCAGGGGCCAGTGATCGAAACCGGCTTGCTCGGGTTCAATCTCGTGACGCGGACCCCGGTGGGGCTGTTCATCGTGGGGCATGATCGCACCGCGAAACTGATCTCCGGTCAGGTCGCGCAACCCCTGTCAACGCCGCCGATTGACCAGGCGCTGAGGGACGGCGATCCGACGCATTGCTTCTACTACGAGGATCGCGGCCAGCGGTTCGCGGTTATCCGGTTTTCGGACCGCCCCGCATGGGTCTGCGACCTGTCTCTCGGCATGTGGCACGAGCGCAGCCTTGGCGTCGATCACGATGCCTGGGACGTCATAGGGGCCGAGTTCGCCTATGGGCGCTGGCACCTGATCGGGCGGACCGGACGGATATTCCGCCTCGGGGAAAAGCCGATTGATGCGTCTGGCCCGATGCGGCGCACAGCGGTGTCGCGCGAGGTTTACTTCGGCGGCCCCCGGCGGCGCATTGACCTGCTGGAGTTGCTGGGCAATTTCGGCGCCTCGGGGCTGACCGAGGTCGCGCCGAACTGGCTGACGGACGAATATGGCGACCCGATCCTGTCCGAGGACGGAAGCCCGATCCTCCTGCCCGACACGCAGGAGACCGAGATGATCGCCCGGCCGGCGCGCATCTGGGTCCGGCTTTCCGGCGACGGCGGCGCAACGTTTGGCCGCGCGAGGATCAAGGACATTCCCAACCGCTACGATGCGACCTGCCGCTGGCGCGCGCTCGGGATGTTCCGGCGGATGGTGGTGGAGATCAACATGACCGATCCGGTCGATTTTCCCCTCCTCTCCGAGGGCAATATGGAGGTGTCCTGATGGAACCCTTTCTTGGCGAGATCGTCGGTGAAGACGGGAAGATGACGCTTGCGTTTCGGCAGTGGCTGGCCGCGCTGGCCGACGCCATCGAAGTCTCGGCGGCGAAGGCCGAGGATCACGAAACCCGCATCGCCGCGCTGGAGGTCTGAGCATGGACCCGATCACTGGCGCGGCGATTTCCGGCGGAGGCTCCTTTCTTACCGGCATTCTTGGCGCTCAGGGCAGCAAGTATGCGACCCGCGTCGCGGAGCAGGTGGCGGTTCGCGAAAGCAAGCGCTATCGGCAGGTTCGGAAGCTGTCGAAGGAGTACCGCGCGGAGCAGAAGACCCGCGCCGGCAAGCTCTACAATCGCTCGCTCGACCGCGCGGACGAGGCACGGGACGACAACGCCATGCTCGCCCGCAAGTTGCGGGACCGGGGCCTCGATGGCTTCAAGACGGCCCGCGACGCCAACCTCAACACCTTGCGCGACGGCCTTTCCCAGGGTCAGGACCGTCTGGACGACACGCTTGGTCGGAACCTCGGCGACCTGAAGCACGCGCGGAACGCCAATATCGGCGACCTGAAGCACGCGCGGGATCGGGCGATCGGCGGGTTTCAGCCGTATGCGGATCAGGGCAAGAACGCCATGCTGGCCTATGCCAGCAACCTCGGCCTCGGAAAGGGACCGGCGGGATATTCCGGGCTGGAACTGTCCCCCGGCGCGAAGTTCCTCCTTGGCGAGGGCACCAAGCAGGTGGAGGGCGGCGCGGCGGGCGCGGGCGGCCTCTACAGCGGGGAAACGCTGGCCGAGCTTGAGCGGCTCCGCTCCGGGACCGTGGCGACAGACCGCGACAACCAGATGGCGCAGTTGTTCGGCCTCGCCGGCATGGGTCAGGGCGCGGCCGGGTCTATCGCCGATCTGGAGCGCGGCTTCGCCGGTGACATCGCCGGCCAGCGCGACCGCTATGCCACGGGCGCGGGCGATGAGCGGCGTTTCGCGACCACGGGCAAGAACGCGCTCGACCTCGCCTATCGGCCGATGATCACCGGCGCCCGCGACCAGTACGCGACGAACGCCTATAACGTGGGGTCGAACTATACGAACCAGATGACCGGGATCAACGACACCCACGCCGACCGGGGCTTGCAGCTCGATCAGCAGGTCTATGGCAATATCGCGGGCGCCGACGCGATGCAGCTCAACGCCATGATTGGCGCGGGGTCGAACATCAACGCGGCCGCGTCAGCGGCCGGAACAGCGGGCGCGGCCCGGATGACCGGCGCGCAGTTGCTCGGGCAGAGCATCAACAACGGGGTCAACAACGCGTTCCAGACCTACTATCAGATGGGCGGCCAGATCGGGCGCGCGACACAGCAGCAGCCGCAGACCGCCGCGCCGATGGCGAGGCCCGCGTGACGACCCCGATCGACTTCGCGGCAAGGATGCTCGGGAAGGGCGAGGCCCCGGACCAGGCCGCCCTGCAGGACTACATGCGGACCGGCGGGGTCAACCTCGACCCCATGACCACCGCGTGGTGCGCCGCCTTCGTCAACGCCACGCTGGCACAGACAGGCCAGCAGGGCACCGGGTCGAACGCGGCGCAGTCGTTCAAGGACTGGGGCGAGGCAGTGGATCAGCCGGAGCGCGGCGACCTCGCGGTGTTCGACCGAGGCGGCGGCAAGGGGCATGTCGGGTTTTTCGACGGGTTCAACGAGGACGGGACGATCCGGGTTCTCGGCGGGAACCAGGGCGACAAGGTCAGCGTGGCGAACTTCGGCACGGACAATCTGATCGGCTACCGGCGCGCGCCGAACGCGATGCTGAAGGGCGCCGACTTCAATCCGAACGCGATGATCGCGGCGCAGGAAGAACCCATGCTGCCGGATTATCAGGGCATTAACATCGGGCTGGCCCAGTTGCGAGGCTTGCAGGCCCAGCGGAGGCTCTACGGATGAATCCGATGATGGACGGCGGGATCAACATCGGCGAGGCGATGCGCCGGGGGATCGAGGGCCGCAACGCAATGCTGGACGCGGATCGGGCGCAGCAGGCGCAGGAGTTCATGCGGGCCAACGGCGCGGCGATCATGCGCGGCGATCATGCTGTCCTGGGGCAACTGGCGGGATACGATCCACAGATGGCGCTCGGCGTTCAGGGCAAGCGGCTCGACATGGATGTCGCGAGGCTTGGCATGGACGCGACGCGGGCCGGCATGGCCAACGACCGCGCGCGGCTTGATCTGGCGCGGCAGGACACCAACGCCCGGCTTGAGATGGCCCGCGAGCAGGGGCGGCGGCAGGCCGAGGAGTTCGCCTCCGGGGCCGACGCGCGCGCGCTGAGTTCGACCAAGGCCAAGCTCGAAACCTCGCTGATGCAAGGCCGGCTCGCGCTGCGGTCACCCGAGGCATGGGACGCGTTCAACGACGGGTATCCCGACCTCGAAAACGTCCCCTTCGAGGGGGCCGAGGAGGCGCTGGCGCATATCGAGGGCGCGCTCGGCGGCATGGGCGCTGTTCCCGCCGGGTTCCAGAACCTGCAGCTTCGGGCGCAGGCCGCTGGCCTCGCCCCCGGCACGCCGGCATATCAGGCGTTCATGGCAGAGGGTGACGCGCCGAAGACCATCGTCAACAACAACATGGGGACGAACGCCTACGGCAACGAGCGCAACAAGAACCTCGCCACGCAGATGGCGGATATCGAGACGCAGGCCGGCTCGGCGCGCGATGCGGTGTCATCGCTCGACGCGATGGAAAGCGCGATGGGTCAGGATGGCTTCTATTCGGGCGCGGGCGGGCAATCCGTTCTCGCCATGAAGCGCGCCGCCGCCGCCATGGGGATGGACCCCGAGGGGGTCTCGTCCATGGAGACCTTCAACGCACTGGCGAAACAGGCGGCGCTCGCGTCGATGGGCGGCTCCCTCGGCACAGGCTTTTCGAACGCCGACCGTGACTTCGTGACGGGTCAGGTTCCGGGGCTGGAGAATACCGCCGAAGGGAACAAGTCCCTGATCGACATTCAGCGCGGCATCGCCAAGCGCAGGATTGAGAAAGCGGCGCGGGCGCGGGCCTACGAGAAGGAGCACGGCCAGATCGACGGCGGCTTCTATGACGAGTTGCAGGCGTGGGCCGATGCAAACCCGATATTCGTGGCATCGCCCGACGCTGGCGGCATCGACAGCATTCTGGATAGGTATCGCTGATGGCCGACCTCGCCACCCTCGAAAACGCGCTGCGCAAGGCCGACGCGCTGGCCCGTCAGGGCGACCAGCGCGCCGCGAGTGACGCAAAGGCCATCGCCGACGCCATCCGCGCCCAGCGGGCGCAGGTTGCCGCTCCGGTGCAATCGGACTTCCGGGGCGAGGGCGGCGGGCGCGGCTCGGGGATCGAGGCCGCGCTGATCGGCGCGCGCCAAGGTGTGACCTTCGGCGCTGGCGACGAGATCAATGCCGGGGTCCGCGCGGCGGGGGATTGGATCGCCGGCCAGTTGCCCGGCGGCGACGGGACCAGCTTCGGGGCGGCCTATGACAAGCGGCTTGAGCATGAGCGAGGCTTGCTGGATCAGACCCGCCGGGAGAACCCGGTTGCGACGACGGTTGGCGAGATCGGAGGCGCCGTCGCGCCTGCGCTTCTGACCGGTGGGGCATCGGCGACCACCCTTCCCGGCGCCATCGGAAAGGGCGCGCTCGGCGGCGGCGCGTCTGGCGCGGCCTTTGGGTTCGGTGATGCCGAGGGCGGGGTTGCTGAGCGGGTCGAAGGCACGGCCAAGGGCGCGGCGGTAGGCGCCCTGTTCGGCGCCACGGCGCAGGGCGCGATTAATGTCGGCACGCGCGGCTTTCGCCGGGTGTTCGGCAAGGCCATGGAGAAGCCTACGATTGAATCCCTCCGGGCTGCCAAGGGCGCGGCGTACAGGGCGGTTGACGACGCGGGCGAAGTGTTCCAGCCGGGAGAGATACAGGGGCTCGCAGCGAAGGCGCGCGAGGCCGTGGAGAGCGGGCACTATGTCCCGGATGTGGATCGGCAGACGGCGGCGGGCCTCACCATCCTTGAGCGTCAGGGCAAGCCCTTGACGCTCGGTCAGGTGGACAAGATCAGGCAGAACCTCTGGAAGCGGTACAACGCCGCGCCGAACGAAACCGGCATTCTCGACATCATTGATTCTATTGATGATCTCGTGAACAGCCGCGAAGCCACGAGCGACTTGCTCAGCGCCGCTCGCATGGCGAATTCGCAATACAAGAAGGCGGAGTTGCTGGAGAGCGCCTTCAAGAAGGCGCGCGACCAGACCTCCAGCACCGGCTCCGGCGGAAATATCCTAAACAAGTACCGGCAGGCGGTCACCAGCATCGTCAACGATCCGAAGCGGGCGAAATGGTTCAGCCCCGAGGATATGTCCGCGATGCAGCGGCTGATCGACGGCAGCACGGGAGAGGACATTCTCCGCCGCGTCGGGAAGTTGGCCCCCGGCGGAAATGGCCTGATGCTCGCCCTGAACCTGATGGGCGGCGCGACGTTCGGCGCGGGATCGCTGGCAGTCACAGCCGCGGCGATCGGGGCAAAGGATCTCGCTGATCGCAGCGCGACGAGACTGTCGGAGAATGCGCTGGCAACGGTGGCCGGTGCGGCGCCGCCTGCTGCGCGACCGGTTGCCGTATCCGGGCCGGTCAACGCGATGATGGGCTATATCGGATCGCGCTAGTCGTCGTGGCGGCGGAAGAAGTCATGCAGGTGCTTGTCAACGCGCCGGTCATGCCATGCGCCGAAAGCGACGCACGCGATGATGAACAGGAACCCCAGAAAGAAGGCCATCAGTAGCCATAGCAGTTCATCTGCCCTCCGGGAGCGGGTGCGCAGTGGGTGAATGCCGGTCGCGGCGCGACGGGTATCGGGACCGGTGTCGAGACAATGAGCGGGCGCTCGGCAAGCGCCGCCGCTGTCGCCTGTGATTGCTCGTATCCTGCTTGCCATGTGGCGCAAGCGGATTGATCGCCGCCCAGACAGGCATCCTTGACCGCGCGGACCGCAGGGTCTTCGCAGCCCGCCAACGCCAACAGGCCAAATACAATGATCGTGCGCATCCCGCAATGATGCGCGTCTCCTGCCATTTCTGCAAGGACTGACCGTGAGCAGCAACCGCTTGTTTTTCGCGCAGGTTAACCGCGCCTTCGACATGAACGGCGCGACCGTTCCCGGCGCCTTCATGCGCGTCTTCGAGAACAACTCCAGCACTCTGGCGCAGATATTTGCGAGCCTCGATCCGGATGTGCCGTTGGCGCAGCCGGTCCAGGCCGACGCGAACGGCGTGTTCCCCGACATCTACGTGAACAGCGCCGCGCCGCTCCGCGTGCTGATCTCGGCGCCCGATCCGGTCGATTCCAACCTCATCGGCGTGACCCTGCCCGGATACCCGATGGACAACATCGTGCCGCTGGCATCGGAAGTCACCGGCGCCGCCAACATCCCGTTCAGCCCGACCGAAGCCCTGCCGCAGGAGAACGTTCAGGCGGCCATCGAAGCCGCCGCCGCGTCCTCGAGCGGCCAGACGGAGCTTGTGGCTCGCAGCCTGACGGCGTGGGTCACGGGCGGCACATTGGACGCGTTCAGCCTGACGCCGGACCCGGCGCTGGTCGATTACGGATCGTGGTCCGCGTTTCTGGTCCAGTTCAACCGGGCGCCGACCGGAGCCTCTACGCTGAACATCAGCGGGCTCGGGACCAGGCAGTTGCGCAAGATCGGCCCGGCTGGCACGGCCATCGACCTTGTGTCGGGTGATATCCCGACCGGGGCGACCGTGCTCGTCGTCTATGACGGGACGCGCTTTATCGCGCGCGTCGGCCATGGGATGGCGGCGCAGAGCCCGGCGGCCGTCGCGATCACCGGCGGGGCGATCAACGGCACGTCCATCGGAGCGACCGCCACGTCCACGGTCAGGGGAACCGTTGTCACCGGGATAGGGGACAGCATTTCCCAGGTGCGCGCCGTGGGGACCGTGCAGGACGCAGGCGTCAGGATCGACACCACGGCGACCGGAACCGCCTATGTCACCGCCTACGACGGCGCCAGCGCGGGCGTGATCTCCTACAATCACGCCGACGACAAATGGCGGGTCCGGGCCGGCGGCGCTGGCACGCAACTTCTCGTCAACAACAGCGGCGTCATGGTCGGCGCCGCTGAGCTGATCAACCCGACGCTGGTCGAATACGGTTGCAGCCTATCGACCGCCGGGCTTGGCACCTTCTCCGCCAGCAACAACGTCGCGCTGCGGGTCAAGCGGTCCAATGACGGGACGCTGGTTCAATTCTATTCCGGGGTCACGCAGGAGGCCGTCATTTCGGTGGCGTCCGGGACGGTCACCTATGGGTCTTTCTGCGGCACCCACTGGTCGCAGGGGCCAAACGAACTGCCCGGCACGATCTACGAGACCATCGACGACATGGCCGAATGGGATGGCGAGGAGAACGACAAGCTGCCCCGCGCCCGGCCGGCGGAGGAGGCATCGCCAGCGGTCTATGGTGTCTTCTCCCACATGGACGAAGACGGCGACCTGCACATTGCCAGCCTCGGCGCGCTGTTCGTGCGTCTCCAGCCGGGGGCGGAGCCTCGGCGGGGCGACCTGATCATGAGCGCTGGCGGCGGGCTCGGGCGGGTGCAGCCCGACGACATCGTGCGGGCGAGCACGGTTGCGAAAATCACATCGGGACGGCTCATCCGGTCCTACCCGGACGGCTCGCTCCTGTTCCCCTGCACCCTTCATTGCGGTTGACCCATGCCAAGAATCACCAGACTGCCGGAAGACACGACGCTCCTCCTGACCGATACGATCGTCATCGTATCGGAGGGACAGACCCGTCGTGCGACGCTCGGGGAAGTTGTCTCTGACGTTGTGGTGCCGGCGGTCGCGCCGGGGCCGCTGATTTCGGAGCAATCCGGCAATGCACTGTCGGCCGGATCGGACGGCGGCGTTTTCCTGTCGTCGGACGTGCTCGGCGGGGGGGGCGGTGGCGGCGCGGTAATTTCCGTCGCGGGCAAGACTGGCGCGGTCACCCTTGCCCCCGGTGACGTGGGCGCGGCGGCGGCTATCCACAGCCACGGCGACGCGACGACAGCCGCGGCCGGCTTCATGAGCGCGGCCGACAAGACCAAGTTGGACGGGGTTGCCACCGGTGCGACGGCGAACTCGGCCGACTCGGTGCTGCTGGATCGGACGAGCCATACCGGGACGCAGCCGACCAGCACCGTCGATGGTCTCGACGCCGCGCTTGCCGGGAAGATGGCGAACTCGGCCGCCGGTCTGGCTGGCCTCGCCACGACGACGGCCGCCGATGGAACCCACGGCCCGACGCTCGGCGCCGCCGCTGCGCAGGCCAACGCCGCGCAGGCAAAGGCCACGATCTTCACCCAGGAAAACGCGCTTCTCGAAAAGCAGGAACTGGTCGGCTTCCGGCTTCCCTATGAAGACGGCGTATTTCCGAGCATCGCGGCGGGCGACGTTCTCACGGTCGGCGCGTCTCTCGGTAGCCATATCTATGGCGTTTCGATGGTCTCGACGGAGACGCTCGACACCATCCCGCATTGCTTCATGATCTCGAACGGCGACGGACTTGTCGAAAATCAGACGTTCGCGCAATCCTGGATCAAGATGCAAAGCGGCAGGCCGTTCACGCCGCGATCGGTGGCGCCGGTCTCGAACATCCTGAGTTTCGACGCCCGAGACGGGCGGAATATTCTCGTCCCCACCCTCGCGGCCAACGCCACCAGCGCTGCCTCATGCTGGGATCACATCCTGGACCACGAAGAGCCTGTCACCCTCATTGTGGCGATCGGGGCGACGCCCTACAGCCTCACCCCGACGCCGGGTGATGACGGGCTTCGGCCAAGCTCAGCGCCGAGCCATCAGCCGAATACGCTGGTGAAATACGAAATGTCCCGCATCAACGGCGTGCCGAGTTGGACATGGATCGCGGAATATCCCTCCGCGTCGGTTGCGGCTCCCACGGTCTCCTATGTCGGGGTCGCGTCGAATACCAACATCAACGCGGCGTGGTCCCTCGGCCTGCCGGCCGGGGCGGCGGAAGGCGATGCGATCGTTGTCATTCAGGATGCGCCGGGATCATCGAGCCTTGCCGGTCTGCCGACGCTGGGCGGGGTCAACCTGACCGATTCCGGGGCAACGCATGTCGCACAAGCCCCGTCGATCCGGACCAGCTATCGTATGTCCTTGACCTCGGGCGACATCGCGGCGGGATCGGTTTCGGGCGCCAGCTTCACGGGTGCCGTCTATATCCTCCTGTTCCGCAAGTCGGGCGGCGGCATCACGATCGGCACCGTCATCCACGACAAGGGAACGTCGAGCGCCGACAATACGATCGATTGGGCAGCGGACGGCACCCCGGCGCAGAGCTATATCTTGGGCGCTTTCGTCGGCTTTTTGTCAACGGATGATGCATCCCCGCCGCTGCGGGCGGAATGCACCGTTGTCGCCTCGCGCGCCTCTGGATCCTCACGCAGCTATATCGGTGTATCGGCGCTTCGGAACTACCCGACCGATACCATCGCCTATGCCAGCACGACGAAAACCTCGTCGCTCGGCCGCTGGGGAAACAGCCAGTTCTGGGTCGCATAGGAGCACAGCATGAGCATTCATGATCGCATCGCCTCCGCCTATATGGCGGACGTCAGCGCCCCGAGCAGCGCTTTCGCGGTGGCAACGCGGGCCGGCAAGATCGTCGCGGCCTATTCAGTGATCTATGGCGCGATCACGGTCGCGAACAGCCTGATCACCATGAAAATCAACGGGGTCGCGGTCACGCACCCGACATGGACGATCGCCTATTCCGGCTCGGCCGCCGGGGACATGGACAGTACCATTCCCACCGCCGCCAATACCGTCGCCGCCGGGGACCGGATCGAGTTCATCAGCGACGGCGGCAGCACTACCACAGCACCTGTCATGTTCTCGGCAGTGATCCAGTAGCATGGGCATCGAGAGCTATGGCCGCACGGTATCGGGCAGGTTGCAAGGGCCGTTCCCATGGGTCCGGCTACTGACCCCGGAAATCGTCACGGCCACGCCGCCAACGGTTTCCGGCACAAAGGCGCCGGGCCAGACCGTCACCGCCGTTTCCGGCACCTATACCCCGGCGGGCTGGCAGACGGTATCATGGGTGTGGACGCTGAAAGACTTGGCGGGCGCGGTCTACACCACCGGCTCGGGCGCGAACTTCACAATCCCGGCAGGCGCGCCGGATAGCATCCTGACCCTGACGCAGCCTATCGTCTTTGGCGGGCGGACGCATAGCGCGACCAGCATCGGATACAGCGTCACGGCGGCGACAGCGGCGCCGATCTTCGCGGGCCTGCCTGTCGTCACCGGCGGCACCACGCCCGGCTCGATCCTGACCGCGACGCCGGCATCGGCCAGCGGAACCCCGGCGCCTACGGTGACCGGGCAATGGTATCACAACGGCTCCGCCATCGCTGGCCTGACTGGCGTCAACTATACCGCCAGCACGGCGGGAACCTACACCTATCGCAATTTCGCGGCGAATGGCGTTTCCCCGAATGCGACCTCCGGATTCTCGAACAGCATCGTCGTCGCGGAAGCCCTATCCTCGCCGCCCGCGCTCAACTTCGTCGGCACTGGCACCGGCGAGGCGCGCAGCTACGCACAGACCAACTGGGACGCGAACAACGTCAACGGGCAGGGCAATGCGAGCTATTGGGGATCGCCGCTCGCCTGTTGCGCCTATGCGAGCTTCGCCGGCAATACCGCGACGGACGCCTATACGATCGCCGGGATCAAGGGCGGGCGGGACGCCTACGGCGGGCCGGCGCTTCGGGGCGGCTACTCCGCGCAGCACGACACCGGCTATCTCTGGGCTGTCGTCTGGGCGAAACTGACCCCGCGCGTGTGGGCGGAGTTCGATAGCTCATGGCGCGCCTCGCTCGATCGGTTCATGCGCTGGGCGCTGGTCGCGGCGGTCGGCACCGCGCGCGAGGCCGACAGCGCGTTCAAGGGCGACATGCTCGGGAACACGACCAATGCCTCGACGCGCGGCGGCAACCCGAATATCTCCTCGGCGCCGAGCGCCAATATCGCGGCATGCATGGCCTATATCGGCGTTTCGACGGCGGCGGCATATCTGCAAAGCGTCGTCGTCGCGACCGAGGAAGTCGCGATGCGATCCTCACCATGGACGAACATCGCCAAGAGCTTCTCGCTGCCGCGCGTTTCGAACGCCCCGACCCATGCGCAGATACAGGCCGCCTGCCGCCGCGGCACCCGCTTCGGCGTCCCCCTGACCGATCAGCTCGGCATGTGGGAAGCCGAGGTGATACACGCCTTCTCGAAGACCGTCAGCGAGGGCTACGGCAACGGCGCCGGCATCCCGTCGTCGCTCTATGCCGCGTACCCGTCCGGCTCCTGGGCGACCGGGCGCGGGCGCGTCGTGCCGGCGAACCTCGCAGCGATCCGGGCGAACCCCGAGTTCATCGCAATCAAGGGCTTGGCCGGCGCGGTCCGCGAAATGGACAGCACCGACGCCGGCGGCATCCGCATGTCCGCCAGCTACTCGGAATGGACGCATCGGATGATGTGCTTCTACACGCTGGGCGTTCTGACCTCGGGCACCGTCGATCGCAAGAGCGCCCGCGCGCTGGCCTTGCGCACCCGGATCAAGGCGGGCTGTACCCACATGCGGCTGATCGGTCAGTACGGCTGGCTCTCGGTCGCGCACATCGTTCAGGGCGGCTTGCCGGCATCCCCGGAGGCATCCGGCCAATGGCAAGCGGGCGGCGACACGGGCGGCTGGGATACCGCGTCCCGGAGCACGCAATTCGGCCTGAAGTTCCAGCACGACCTCGGCCTCGTGATCGAGGGCGTTTACGACATGATCTAGGGAGGCATCCCGGATCATTTCCACCGAAGCCGGGCAATTCAAGCCCAGATGAACCTTGGGCGCGGCCCTAGCCGCGTCCGCGCGGCTGCCCCGCGAACGGAGGCAATCGCATGACGGATAAAAAATCGCCGGAGAGTTTCTGGGGAGTAGCGCTGTGGTTGTTTGGGGACGCGGACCGGGCGGATCGGCTGGCGAGGGAACTGCGCTCGCCGGAGGACATCATCAGGGAACTCGCGGAGAGCCGGGCGCACCGGGCGGAATGGCGGGAGGAGCGGGAACGGCGGGAAGCCCGGAAAGCCGCGCGCTCGCTATTCTCGAAGCGCATCGTACAGACCTTCGTCGGCGTCGGCTTCTTGGTGACGATGGCGAATGCGATTTATCAGCTAGGGATATACCTCCAATGGTGGACCTGAAACCCGGCGCGTGGCGCTGGTTCGTGCCCCTGTGCACGGCGTTCTGGCTGGCCTTCTTCATGATCGCGGTTCCCGCCGCTGTCCGACACATGCCTTCGTGGTGGTGGCTGGATGTACGGGCCGTGCGCGTGGATAGCCAAACGACCCTGGTCACGATAGACCAGACGATCGCGCGAGACTACACGGGCGACGTGGCTGTTCTTGTGCGGCAGGTGAGCGGGAAGATCGGCGCGGCTCTCAGCACCTGCGGCGGCGGGCGGACCGGCATCAAGAATTTCAAGGGCATGCCTTGGCCGGCGCATGACATTGACCTCAACTGGTTCATGGATGCGCCGCCGAATGCCGGCTGCGACCTCGCCCCGGCCGAATACGTCGCCGACTTCCGTTGGACCTATGCGCCATGGTGGGCGCTCGGGATGAAGTTCGAGACGCGCGCCAGTAGCAACATCTTCCGGGTGTCGTAAGATGAAGCTCACCTTGGCGATGTTGAACGCCATCGCTGGAAGGCAGGTTGACCGGGCCAACGCCGGATCGCTTCTCGACGGCCTGGACACATACCCCGCCGGCATCGAGGCGCCGCACCGTCTAGCGCACTACGTGGCGCAGATCATGCACGAAAGCGGGGCGCTACGGTATGATCGCGAGATTGCATCCGGCACCGCGTATGAAGGCCGCGCCGACCTTGGCAATACCGAGCCGGGGGACGGGCCGCGCTTCAAGGGTCGGACCCCGATCCAGATCACCGGCAGATCGAACTATCGGCAATTCCGGGAATGGTGCAAGGCCGCGAACCTCGACCCGCCGAACTTCGAGGCATACCCCGAGTTGGTGCTGACTGACCCATGGGAAGGGCTTGGCCCGGTCTGGTACTGGACCACGCGCGGGGTCAACGCCTTGGCTGACGTGGGCGATCTGCGGGGCATCACGCGCAAGATCAATGGCGGGTATAACGGCCTGCCCGACCGACAGCGGTACTATGTCCGGTCGGCGCTGGTGATGCTGGGATATGCGCCTGACGATGTGGCCGGCTTCCAGGCTAAGGCGGGGTTGCCCGCTGACGGGATCGCCGGCCCCCTGACGATGAACGCGCTTCACGTCGCGCTCCGTGGCTCTGAGGCGGTTGTCGCCACCGAAGTCCCGCCCGCGCCGAGCCTGCTGGGCAGGCTGATCGCGGCGCTGTTCGGCTGATTGTGCGGGTCTCTCCCCGCCTGTCACCAGCTTACCCCGGTCAGTGCTAGGGAGCGACCCTAGCCTCGATCGAGAACTTATCACATCCCCCAGAAAGGA
>NZ_CALAYQ010000062.1:0-23302 GCF_937894855.1 uncultured Zoogloea sp. | reverse complement strand
AGATCACCCTGCGCGAGCGCGGCTTCAAGGGCCGCATCTACCAATCCCACGGCGTGACCAGCAAGGAGTTCCTGCGCGTCGGCGGTAAGGCCGTCGAAGGCGCGCTGATCCCGGTCGGCCCGGTGCTGGTGGCCGAGCAACTGCCCGACACCCACCCGACCAAGAAGAACGGCGTGGCCTTCGTGCAGGCCCTCGAAGCCAAGTACGGCCCGGATTCCCGCTCCACCTTCGCCGGCGCCAGCTGGGATGCCTGGCTGCTGCTCCAGAACGCCCTCGGCAACGCCCTGAAGGGCAAGGCCAGGCCGGGCACGCCGGAGTTCCGCGCCGCCGTGCGCGAGAACATCGAGAAGAACAAGCTGGTCGGCACCAACGGTGTGTACAGCATGTCCGCCACCGACCACGCCGGCTACGACCCCAGCGCCATCGTGCTGATCAAGGTCGAGAACAACCACTGGAAGCTGGTCAAGTAAGAACCGGCGCCTGACCTCCGGGCCGGCGGACCCCGTCCGCTCCCGCGCCCGGAGGCGTTTTTCCCTCCGATCCCACCCGTCGTACCGCCGCGCAGGCTTGCGCCGCGTCAGGAGTCCGTTCATGGATGCCGAAATCATTGCGATGCTCGGTCAGGACGGCGTCACCAACGGTGCCATCTACGCCCTTCTGGCGCTGGCGCTGGTGCTGGTGTTCGCCGTCACCCGGGTCATCTTCATTCCCCAGGGTGAGCTGCTGGCCTGGGGCGCCCTCACCATGGCCGCGCTGGAAGCTGGCAACTTTCCCGGCACCGTGTGGCTGCTGGTGGGCTGTGGCCTACTCACGCTGGCCGTCGATGCCTTCTCGGCCACCGGCCGGCGCACCCTGGGCCGCTCGGCCCTGTGGAACCTCGCCTATCCGCTGGCCATGGCGGCGATCCTGTGGCTGGTGCCGCTGGCGTCGCTGCCCACCGGGTTGCGGGTGATCCTGACCCTCGCCATCGTGGTGCCCATGGGGCCGATGCTCTATCGGGTGGCCTTCCAGCCGGTGGCCGAGGCGCCGGTGCTGGTGCTGCTGATCATCTCGGTGGCGGTGCATCTGGCGATGGTCGGGCTGGGCCTGCTGGTGTTCGGCCCGGAAGGTTCGCGCACCACGCCCTTCAGCGAAGCCCAGGTGGAGATCGGCTCGCTGGTGGTCGGCGGCCACACGATCTTCGTGATCGTCGCCTCGCTGGTGCTGATCGTCGGCCTCTACCTGTTCTTCGACCGCACGCTGTACGGCAAGGCCCTGCGCGCCACGGCGATCAACCGCAACGGCGCGCGCCTGATGGGCATCTCCCCAGCGCTGGCCGGGCGGCTCACCTTCCTGCTGGCGGCCGTCATCGGCGTGCTGTCGGGCGTGCTGGTGGCGCCGATCACCACGGTTTATTACGACAGCGGCTTCCTGATCGGCCTCAAGGGCTTCGTCGCGGCCATCATCGGCGGCCTCGCCAGCTATCCGCTGGCGGCGGGCGGCGCGATCCTCGTCGGCCTGCTCGAATCCTTCTCGTCCTTCTGGGCGAGCGCCTTCAAGGACGTGATCGTGTTCACCCTGATCATCCCGGTCCTGATCTGGCGCTCCCTCACTTCCCACCACGTGGAGGAAGAAGAATGAACTCGCCTGCCCAAACCCAGGTGCTGCCTGCCGGCGCCTCGCGCATCGGCCCGCGCAGCGTGCTCGCTGCCTTCCTGGTGCTGCTGGCGGCGGCCCCGCTGGTGCTGCCGGATTTCTACGTCACCCTGCTCAACTACATCGGCTTGTCGGCGATGGTGGCCCTCGGGCTGGTGCTGCTGACCGGCGTCGGCGGCCTCACCAGTTTTGGTCAGGCGGCCTTCGTGGGCCTCGGCGCCTACACCAGCGCGTGGCTCACCACGTCCCAGGAGCTGCCGGGCTGGCTGGCCTTTGCCGGCACCTCGCCGTGGCTGTCGCTCGTCGCCGGGCTGGTGCTCACCGCGCTGGTGGCGATCATCCTCGGCTCGGTGACGCTCAAGCTCTCCGGCCACTTCCTGCCCCTGGGCACGATGGCCTGGGGCATCAGCCTGTATTTCCTGTTCGGCAACATGGAGTTCCTCGGCGGCCACGGTGGCATGTCGGGCATTCCGCCGGTCAGCCTGTTCGGCGTCGAGCTGCTCGACAACCGGCATTACTACTACCTCGTGTGGGCCTTCCTGCTGATCGCTCTCTACACCACCCACAACCTGCTGGATTCCCGCGAGGGGCGGGCGATCCGTGCCCTCAAGGGCGGCATGGTGATGGCCGAGGCGATGGGCGTGGATACGTCCCGCGCGCGGATGGTGATCTTCGTGCTGGCCGCGCTGCAGGCGTGCACCGCCGGCTGGCTCTACGCCCACATGCAGCGCTTTGTTAACCCGACGCCCTTCGGCCTGCACATCGGCATCGAGTACCTGTTCATGGCCGTCGTCGGCGGCGCGGGGCAGGTGTGGGGCGCTATCGTCGGGGCGGGTGTGATCACCGTGCTCAAGCAGTGGCTGCAGGACATCCTGCCCAAGGTGTTCGGCAGCGCCGGCAACTTCGAGGTGATCGTGTTTGGCGTGATGATGGTGATCGTGCTGCAGCGCGCCCGCGACGGCCTGTGGCCGCTGATCGCCGGCCTCGTGCCGGTGCGCGCCGCGCCCAAGGCCATCGACCGCGCCGCGCTGGATCTGCCGAAGAAGCCCCAGCCGCCCATGGGCGAGACGATCCTCGAAGCGAAGAACGTCACCCGCAAGTTTGGCGGCCTCGTCGCCAACAACAACATGAGCCTGCACGTGAATGCCGGCGAGATCCTCGCGCTCATCGGCCCCAACGGCGCCGGCAAGAGCACGATGTTCAACCAGCTCTCGGGTGTGGATACGCCGACATCCGGCGAGGTGCTGTTCCGCGGCAAGTCGGTGGCCGGCCACAGCTCGCGGGAGATCGCCGCGCTGGGCATGAGCCGCACCTTCCAGCATGTGCGCCTGCTGCCCAAGATGACGGTGCTGGAGAACGTCGCCATCGGCGCCCACCGCCGCGGCAGCAAGGGCGTCGTGCCCGCCGCCTGGCGGCTGGAGCGGGACGAGGAGGCGCGCCTGCTGAAGGAGGCCGCGATCCAGGTGGAGCGCGTCGGCCTCAAGGATTTCATGTACGAGGAAGCCGGC
Source organism: uncultured Zoogloea sp. (assembly GCF_937894855.1). Taxonomy (NCBI): domain Bacteria; kingdom Pseudomonadati; phylum Pseudomonadota; class Betaproteobacteria; order Rhodocyclales; family Zoogloeaceae; genus Zoogloea; species uncultured Zoogloea sp. The sequence continues at coordinate 20,159 of NZ_CALAYQ010000062.1, read as the reverse complement.
AGCCTGGCCCTGGGCCAGCAGCGCATCCTCGAGATCGCCCGTGCCCTGTGTTCGGACCCCTGCCTGCTGCTGCTGGACGAACCCGCCGCCGGCCTGCGCCTGAAGGAAAAGCAGGCCCTGGCCGATCTCCTGCGCCGTCTCAAGTCCGAAGGCATGGCGGTGCTCATCGTCGAGCACGACATGGATTTCGTGATGAGCCTGGTGGATCGGGTGGTGGTGATGGAGTTCGGCGAGAAGATCGCCGAAGGCCTGCCGGAGGATGTGCAGAAAGATCCGGCCGTGCTCGAAGCCTATCTGGGGGGTGTCTGAGGTGACGACCCCCACGCTCACTTTGTTCGTGGATGCTTGGCTTTGCACAGCCAAGCCGTTCGGAAGGCACAGCGCGCTGCGCTGCGAAACCCCTTCCTCACCCCCCAGGGGGGCGCAGGCCTCCTTTGGGGCGGCCCGGCAGGAGGCCTGTGATGGCTAACGTACTTGAAGTGAAGAACCTCTCCGTCGCCTACGGCAAGGTCGAGGCGGTGAGCAATGTGAACCTCACGGTCGGCGAGGGGAAGATCGTCACCGTGATCGGCCCCAACGGCGCCGGCAAGACGACGACCCTGTCGGCCATCATGGGGCTCCTGCCGTCCAGGGGCGAGGTGGCCTTCGACGGCAGCATCGAGCAGGTGCCGGAAGTGGAGCGGATGGTGGTGCGGGGGATGAACCTCGTGCCCGAGAAGCGCGAGCTGTTCGGCTCCATGAGCATCGAGGACAACCTGCTGCTGGGCGCCTTCCAGCGCCACCGCACGGGCCACCGCGACCACCTGCAGACGATGGAAGAGGTGTACGCGCTCTTCCCCCGCCTGAAGGAACGCCGTACCCAGGCGGCCGGCACCATGTCGGGCGGCGAGCGCCAGATGCTGGCGGTGGGCCGCGCGCTGATGGCCAAGCCCAAGCTGCTGATGCTCGACGAGCCGAGCCTGGGCCTGGCGCCGCTGATCGTCCGCGAGATCTTCCGCATCATCACCGAGCTGCGCCGCCGCGGCGTGTCGATCCTGCTGGTCGAGCAGAACGCCCGCGCCGCGTTGCAGGTGGCCGACTACGCCTACGTGCTCGAAAACGGCGGCATCAAGATGCACGGCGAGGCCCAGTCTCTGCGCGACGACCCCCGCGTCATCGAGAGCTATCTGGGCCTCGGCAGCAAGCACCAGGCCATGCTGGCCACGTGAGCAACCGGGGGCGGCGTGGCCGGTTGCGGCGCTGCCCCGTTTCAGGAGAACCCTTCCGATGGAAGCCCTTCGCATCCTCGGCGACGAACACCAGTCCCTCGCCGCCATCCTCCATGCCGTCCGCTTCATGCTCAAGGAAGTCGTCTCCGGCCGCCTGCAGCCTGATCTCCGGCTCTTCGAGGCGATGATCCACTACCTCGACGCCTACCCCGAGAAGCGCCACCACCCGAAGGAAGACATCCTCTTCGCGCGGCTCAAGGCCCGCACCAGCGAAGGCGCCGAAGCCCTGGCCGAGCTCGACCGCCAGCACCAGGCCTCGGCCGAGCGTATCCAGGCCCTGGAGGCGGCGCTGGCCGCCTACGCCGCCGATCCGACCAAGCTCGCCGACTTCGCCGCCGCCTTCGACCACTACGCCGACTTCTACCGCAGCCACATGCTGCTGGAAGAGCGCGAAGCCCTGCCGCTGGCCCGCAAGGTGCTCACCGCCGAAGATTGGGCCGAGGTGGATCGCGCCTTCACCCAGGATCGTGACCCCATGAGCGGCACCCGCGGCAAGCCGGAGGATTTCGCCGACGTGTTCTCGAAGCTCGTCGCCGCCGCGCCCGCGCCCATCGGCCTTGGCGCCGGGCCTTACCGGGGGTGAGCTGACCCGGCTCCGCCGCCCGCGGAGCCTGCCTTCCTGCCGCGCTGATCGCCACGAACCGGCCACCTGATTTCAGGTGGCCGGTTCTTTTTTGAGTGTTCGATACGTGCGCCGCTCATAAAAGATATCAAAAAAGAGTTGTTGCAGCTCAAAGATATCGTATAAAGTATATTTGTTGGAGAATAGGTGCCGCTTATATCAAATATTAGATGCGGCTTGACGGTAGTCTGGTTAAGGAGAGGGGTTCGGCCTTGGATGCAGGAATCGTTTTGATACTCGGACAGGACGGGGTGACCGGCGGGGCGATCTATGCCCTGCTGGCGTTGGCCCTGGTCCTCGTCTTCTCGGTCACCCGGGTGATCTTCATTCCCCAGGGCGAGTTCGTCGCCTTCGGGGCGCTCACGTTGGCCGCGCTGCAGGCCGGCAAGGTGCCGGCCACGGTGTGGTTGCTGGTAGCGATGGGCGCCTTCGTGGCGGCGATCGACCTGATCGGCCGGGTGCGCGACAAGGACATGGAAGGCGTCGGCGGCCTCGTGGGCTGGAACCTCGCCTATCCGCTGGCGCTGGCCGCGTTGCTGTACAGCGTGGATGGCAGCGGCCTGCCGATGGTCGCGCAGATCGCGCTGACCCTGGCGATCCTCGTGCCGCTGGGGCCGATGATCTACCGCATCGCCTATCAGCCCATCGCCGACACCAGCGTGCTGGTGCTGCTGATCGCCTCGGTGGCGGTGCATCTGATCCTCACCGGGCTGGGGCTGGTGTTCTTCGGCGCCGAGGGCGTGCGCACCGCACCGTTCTCGGAGGGCAGCCTGACTTTCGGCGAGTTCACCATCAACCTGCAGACGATCTGGGTGGTGGGCTGCTCGCTGGCCTTCATCGTCGGGCTGTACGCCTTCTTCGCCCGCACCATCTATGGCAAGGCGCTGCGGGCGACGGCGGTGAATCAATCCGGCGCCAAGCTGATGGGCATCTCGCCGGTGGTCGCCGGCAAGCTCACCTTTCTGCTGGCGGCGCTGCTGGGCACCTTCTCGGGCCTCTTGATCGGGCCGATCACCACGATCTACTACGACACGGGTTTCCTCATCGGCCTGAAGGGCTTCGTCGCCGCGATCATCGGCGGGCTGGCGAGCTATCCGCTGGCGGCGGCCGGCGCGGTGCTGGTGGGCCTGCTGGAATCCTTCTCGTCGTTCTGGGCGAGTGCCTTCAAGGAGGTGCTGGTGTTCACGCTGATCATCCCGGTGCTGCTGTGGCGCTCCTTCAACAGTCATCACGTGGAGGACGAGGAATGAACACCCATGTGCAAACGTCGGCCGGCAGCGCGCTGCCGCAGCAAGGGGCTGCCAGCCCGATGAAGAACGTACTTCGACTCCTGGCGGTGGTGGCCGTGCTGGCGGTGCTGCCGGCAGTGCTGCCGCCCTATTACGTCACCCTGCTCAACTACATCGGCATCTCGGCCCTGGTGGCCGTGGGGCTGGTGCTGCTCACCGGTGTGGGCGGGCTCACCAGCTTCGGGCAGGCGGCTTTTGTGGGCGTGGGTGCCTACACCACCGCGGTGCTCACCACGTCCACCAGCCTGCCGGGCTGGATCGCCTGGGCCGGCGCGTCGCCGTGGCTCACCCTGGTTGTCGGGCTGGTGATCACCGGGCTCATCGCGCTGCTGCTGGGTTCGCTCACGCTGCGGCTGTCGGGCCACTACCTGCCGCTGGGCACCATCGCGTGGGGCATCAGCCTGTACTTCCTGTTTGGCACGCTGGATTTCCTGGGGGCCCAGAGCGGCATCTCGGGCCTGCCGCCGATCCGCATCGGCAGCTGGGCGCTGGATGAAGGCCCGGAGATCTATTACCTGATCTGGGCCTTCCTGCTGGCGGCGGTGGTCACCACCCAGAACCTGCTGGATTCCCGCGAGGGGCGGGCGATCCGCGCGCTCAAGGGCGGCGTGGTGATGGCCGAGGCGATGGGCGTGGATACATCCCGCTCGCGCATCGTGATCTTCGTGATCGCGGCGCTGCACGCGGCGGCGGCCGGCTGGCTGTACGCCCACATGCAGCGGCTGGTGAATCCGTCGCCCTTTGGCCTGCACCACGGCATCGAATACCTCTTCATGGCGGTGGTGGGTGGCGCCGGTTACGTGTGGGGCGCGGTGGTGGGCGCCGGGCTGGTGACGCTGCTCAACCAGTGGCTGCAGGATTTCCTGCCGCGGGTGTTTGGCCATTCGGGCAACTTCGAGATCATCATCTTCGGCATGTTGCTGCTGCTCATCCTGCACCGGGCGCGGGAGGGCATGTGGCCGGCGGTGCTGCGCGTGCTGCGGGTGAAGGCGCCGCCCAAGCCGGTGTCGGAAACCGCCGCCGCGCTGCCGCGCCGGGCGATGCCGACCCGCGGCGAGACGATCCTCGAAGTGAAGGATGTGACGCGCCGGTTTGGTGGCCTCGTTGCCAACAACAACATGAACTTCAGCGTGAAGGCCGGTGAGATCCTGGCGCTGATCGGCCCCAACGGCGCCGGCAAGAGCACCATGTTCAACCAGATCTCCGGCGTCGATACGCCCACCTCGGGCGAGATCATCTTCAATGGCAAGGCGGTGGCGGGGCACGACTCCCGCGAGATCGCCCGCCTCGGGATGAGCCGCAGCTTCCAGCACGTGCGCCTCCTGCCGCGGATGAGCGTGCTGGAGAACGTCGCCATCGGCACCCATCTGCGCGGCTCGACCGGCGTCTTCCCCGCCGCCTGGCGCCTCGACCGCAAGGAAGAGGAACGCCTGCTGGCCGAAGCCGCCCGGCAGATCCGCCGAGTGGGGCTCGAAGCCCACATGCACGACGAGGCCGGCTCCCTGGCCCTGGGCCAGCAGCGCATCGTCGAGATCGCCCGGGCGCTGGCCGCCGACCCGTGCCTGCTGCTGCTGGACGAACCCGCCGCCGGCCTGCGCTTCAAGGAGAAGGAGGCCCTGGGCGAGCTGCTCAAGAAGCTCAAGGCCGAAGGCGTGGCGATCCTGCTGGTCGAGCACGACATGGACTTCGTGATGGGGCTGGTCGATCGGATCGTGGTGATGGAGTTTGGCGAGAAGATCGCCGAGGGCCTGCCGGAGGAAATCCAGCAGAACGAGCGCGTGCTCGCGGCCTATCTGGGAGGTGTGGAATGAACGGCGGTGGAATGAGCACGCTGCTAGAAGTGCAGGACCTGCGGGTCAATTATGGCGAGGTCGAGGCGGTCCATAACGTCAGCCTCACGGTGGGCGCCGGGCAGATCGTCACGGTGATCGGCCCCAACGGCGCCGGCAAGACTACCAGCCTCGCGGCGATCATGGGGCTGATGAACTCCTCCGGGCGGATCGTCTTCGACGGCCACGCCCAGCGCCGCGCCAACGTGGAGAAGCGGGTGATCCAGGGCCTCGCCCTGGTGCCCGAGAAGCGCGACCTGTTTGGCGAGATGAGCGTCGAGGACAACCTGCTGCTGGGCGCCTTCCAGCGCTACCGCCAGGGGCACCGGGATCAGGCCAAGACGATGGATGAAGTCTTCGAGCTCTTCCCGCGGCTCAAGGAGCGGCGCGATCAGGCGGCGGCCACCATGTCGGGCGGCGAACGTCAGATGCTCGCCATCGGCCGCGCGCTGATGGGCAAGCCCAAGCTGCTGATGCTCGACGAGCCGAGCCTGGGCCTCGCGCCGCTGATCGTGCGGGAGATCTTCCGCATCATCGCCGGCCTGCGGGAGCGGGGCGTGTCGATCCTGCTCGTGGAGCAGAACGCCCGCGCCGCGCTGCAGGTGGCCGACTACGCCTACGTGCTGGAGATGGGCGCGGTGGCGATGGAAGGCAAGGCTTCCGATCTCGCCGACGACCCGCGGGTGGTTGAGGCCTATCTGGGCTTCGGCAGCAAGCACCAGGACATGCTGGCCACGTAACACGTCGAACCGTTGGGCGATCGCCTGTCAGGCGCTAAAATGTGCGATTGCAAAAAATGACAGGCGACATCGTGGCAGCGGAGCAGGACGAGAAGGAAGTCCAGACGGAAGTGCAGGCCGACGTACCAGCCGAAAGCCCGGCGGCCGGGCTGGATGCGGATTCGGCGGCGCTGCTGGCGGTGCTGGCCCGCAATATCCGCCATTTCCGCGGCCAGCGCGGCATGACGCGCAAGAACCTGGCCGAGCAGTCCGGCGTGTCGCTGCCGCATCTGGCGCGCATGGAAAGCTCCCAGGGTAACGTGTCGGTGGTGGTGCTGGGCAAGGTGGCCAAGGCCCTCAACCAGTCGGTGGCGAGCCTCTTCGGCGACGAAGAAGCCCGCGCCGGCGACCTCAACCTGATCGTCGAATTCCTCAAGCGCCAGCCGGTGTCCAACCTCGCGCGCATCCGCGAACAGATCTTTGCGGATTTTCAGCCCGCCGAAGGTGTGCGCAAGGATCGCATCGTGCTCACCGGGCTGCGCGGCGCGGGCAAGTCCACCGTCGGGCAAGCCCTGGCCACGCGCCTCGGCCGGCCCTTCGTCGAGCTCAATCGCGAGGTGGAAGAAGAAGCCGGCCTCAGCCTGCAGGAGATCATCACGCTCTACGGCCAGTCCGGCTACCGCAACCTGGAGCGGCGCTGCCTGGAGCAGGTGGTGGTGAAGCACCCGCAGGTGGTGCTCGCCACCGGCGGCGGCATCGTCGCCGAACCGCTCACCTACGAGATCCTGCTCAACTCCTTCTTCACCGTGTGGCTCCACGCCGAGCCCGACACCCACTTCCGCCGGGTGATGGATCAGCACGACATCCGCATCGCCAAACCGGCCCTCCACCGCGAGGCGATGGACAACATCCACCGCACGCTCGAAGCGCGCGACCATCTCTACCGCATGGCCGCGTTCGACGTGGATACGACGCGGCTGACGGTGGATGAGGTGGTGGCGCGCATCGTGGGGCAGATGGCGGGCTGACCGCCCGTTCAAACCGTCAGATTTGAGCGAAGGGTGACACGATGAAGGGCGAGATCGTACGGGATGGTCTGATCACCGAAGCGGACACCTGCCGGGTGCTCGTCACGCCCCGCTTGATGGAGGCCGGCTGGGGAAGCGCGCCCCATGCCATCGGCGAGCAGCGCAGCTTCACCAACGGCCGCATCATCGTCGCGGGGGGAAAGGTTCGGCGCGGCAAGCTGAAAAGGGCTGACTACCTGCTGTATTACCGCCGGGACTATCCCTTGGCCGTGGTCGAGGCCAAGGAAAGCAATGTGCCGGCGGAGGCCGGCGTACAGCAGGCGCGTGAGTACGCCGAGATTCTCGGGCTGAAGTTCGCCTATGCCACCAACGGCCCGCGCATCATCGAGATTGACTACACCGCTGGCACCGAGCGTGAGGTCGATCGCTACCCCACACCCGATGAGCTCTTTGCCCGTTTGACCGCGGTGCAGTTGCTCCCACCGGACGCGGCTGCCCACCTGCTGGAGCCTTTCAACCTTGTTTCCGGCAAGGTGCCGCGCTACTACCAGCAGATTGCGATCCACCGCGTGATCGAGGCGATCCTCCGCGGTCAGACGCGCATCCTCGCCACCCTGGCTACCGGCACCGGCAAGACCTGTGTGGCCTTCCAGATCTGCTGGAAGCTCTGGAGCAGCCGCTGGAACCGCGCAGGCGAGTACCGTCGCCCGAAGATTCTGTTTCTTGCCGATCGCAACATCCTGGTCGATGACCCGATGGCCAAAATGTTCGCGCCCTTCGGCGATGCACGCCACAAGATCGCCGGCGGCGACACGAGCCAGGGCCGGGACATGTACTTCGGCATCTATCAGGCACTCTCCACCGCTGGGGCCGAGGTGTTCCGCCAGTACCGCCCGGATTTTTTCGACCTGATCATCATTGACGAATGTCATCGCGGCTCCAGTCGCGACGAGAGCGCCTGGCGTGCAGTGCTGGATTACTTCGAGCCTGCGGTGCAGTTCGGGATGACCGCCACGCCACTGCGCGAGGAATCCCGCGACAGCTACGCGTATTTCGGCAACCCGGTCTACACCTACAGCCTGCGCCAGGGAATCGAGGACGGTTTTCTTGCTCCTTATCGCGTGCATCGGGTCATCACCACCGTGGACGCCGCCGGCTGGCGCCCCAGCAAGAACGAACTGGATCGCTATGGCCGGCCCGTGCCCGACGAGGAATATCAGACCAAGGATTTCGAACGCGTCGTTGCCCTGCGCTCCCGTACGCGTGCCATGGCCCGGCATCTCACCGACCTGCTCAAGGGCACCGACCGTTTTGCCAAGACGCTCGTGTTCTGTGTGGATCAGGAGCATGCGGCCGAGATGCGGCAGGAACTCCTCAATCTGAACAGTGATCTTGTCAGGCAGTACCCCGATTACGTCTGCCGCGTCACCGCCGATGAGGGCGCAATCGGCCTCACCCACCTGTCGAACTTTCAGGACGTGGACAAGCCGACGCCCGTCATCCTCACCACATCCCAGCTGCTGACCACGGGCGTGGACGCCGAGATGGTCAAGAATGTGGCGCTGGCCAGGGTGGTGGGCTCCCGCTCCGAGTTCAAGCAGATCGTCGGTCGCGGCACCCGGCTGAAGGTCGATTACGGCAAGGAGTACTTCAACATCATCGACTTCACCGGCACGGCCACGCGTCACTTTGCCGACCCTGATTTCGATGGCGAGCCGGCCCGGATCGAAGAAGTTACCGTCGACGAGGCCGGCGATCCGGTGGGGGAGTCCGAGACGCTGCATGAAGCCGAGGTGCCAGTTGATGATCTGCCAGTCGAATACGGGCTTACCGAGGAGCAGTTCGGGCCGGACGCTGGTCTGCCAATCAACCAGCCTCCGCCCGAACCGCGCAAGTTCTACGTCGATGGCGGAGAGGTGGAGGTGATCGGCCACCTCATCTACGACCTCGACTCCGACGGCAAGAAGCTGCAGGTGGTGAAGTACACCGAGTATTCCGGCCGTTCCGTTCGCACCCTCTATCCCACCCGCGAGGCGCTGCAAACCGCCTGGGCCAACCCCGACACCCGCGCCGAGGTGCTGCGCGAACTCACCCGGCGGGGCATCAGCTTTGAAGAGCTGGCGGCCAACAGCGAACTACCGGATGCCGACCCCCTCGACCTGCTTTGCCATCTGGCCTGGAACGCGCCGCTGCTTACCCGGCGGCAGCGCGCAGACGGTGCGAGGCGGCAGGCCCGGGAGTTGTTCGCCCAATACGGCGACACCGCCCGCGAAATCCTCACGCTGCTGCTCGACCGCTACATCGAGCGCGGCATCCTGCAGTTCAATGTGCTGTCCGAGCTGCTGAAGGTGAAGCCCTTCGACCGCTACGGAAATCCCACTGAAATCGCCACCCGCCACTTTGGCGGCGTGCGCGGCATGAAGGACGCCGTCGTCCGGCTCCAGCACGCGCTCTACCAATAACGAGAATTCACCCCAATGGTCAGAAATACCGCCGCCACGCCCGGCGAAAAGAAGGCCCGTGCGCCTCGCAAGGCCCGCACGCCGCTCACCACCCGCGAAAACCTCTCGGCTCTGATCGGCACCGCTCGCAAGATCCTGCGCAAGGACAAGGGGCTCAACGGCGACGTGGATCGCCTGCCGCTGCTCACCTGGGTGATGTTCCTCAAGTTTCTCGACGACCTTGAGATCGCTCACGCAGAAGAAGCCGAACTCGATGGCAAACGCTACCAGCCCATCATCGAATCCCCTTACCGCTGGCGCGACTGGGCGGCCCGTGACGATGGCATCAGCGGCGACGAACTGCTGGCCTTCATTGGCCAGGAGACCACCCGGCGTGCGGACGGCAGCACCGGCAAGGGCCTGTTTACCTACCTCCGGGGGCTCGCTGGCGAGGGCGAGAAGGGCAGCCAGCGCGAAGTCATCGCCAACGTGTTCAAGGGCGTGCAGAACCGCATGGTCAGCGGCTATCTGCTGCGCGACATCATCAACAAGATCAACGCCATCCATTTCTCGGCCAGCGAGGAAATCCACACCCTCTCGCATCTGTATGAATCCATGCTGCGCGAGATGCGCGACGCGGCTGGCGACGCGGGCGAGTTCTACACCCCGCGTCCGGTGGTGCGCTTCATGGTGCAGGTGACCGATCCGCGGCTGGGGGAAACTGTGCTCGATCCGGCCTGCGGCACCGGCGGCTTTCTGGTCGAGGCCTACGACCACATCGCCCGACAGGTGAACTCACCCGATTTGCGCCGCACCCTGCAGCGCGACACCCTGTATGGCCAGGAGGCCAAGCCGCTGCCCTACATGCTGGCGCAGATGAACCTCCTGTTGCACGGGCTGGAGGCGCCGCAGATCGCCTACGGCAACACGCTCGAGCGCCGCATCAACGAGATCGGCCACAGCGAGCGGGTGGATGTCATCCTCACCAATCCGCCCTTCGGCGGAGAGGAAGAAGTCGGCATCAAGGCCAACTTCCCGGCCTCCATGCAGACAGCTGAAACCGCGCTCCTCTTCCTGCAGTACATCATGCGCAAGCTGCGGGTAGCCGGCGCCCCGGTGCCCGGCGGCAAGCCAGCCCTCCGCGGCGGTCGCGCTGCCGTGGTCGTGCCCAACGGCACGCTGTTTGGCGATGGCGTGTGCGCCGTCATCAAGGAGGAGATGCTCAAGGAGTTCAGGCTCCACACCATCGTGCGCCTGCCGCAAGGGGTCTTCGCCCCCTACACCGACATCCCGGCCAACCTGCTGTTCTTCGAGCGTGGCGGCCCGACCGACACCGTCTGGTATTACGAGCTGCCGCTGCCCGAGGGCCGCAAGAAGTACAGCAAGACCGCGCCGCTGCAGTTCGACGAGTTTGCCCCGGCCCTGGCCTGGTGGAGCGCCCGTGAAGAAGGCCCCCACGCCTGGAAGGTGGATTTTGCCGCCCGCCGCGCTGCGGCCCTTGAAGCCGCCACTCCGCACTGGAATCACGCGAGCGCCGAGCGCGCCGCCGCCATGGCGCTGAGTAAGGCCATCCGCGAATCCGAGGGCGCGCTGGCGGCTGCCGGCACCAAAGACAAGGCAAAGCTCCAGCTGCGGCTGCGTGACCTCAAGGCCACGCAGCAAGCCCACGACTCGGCCGCCAAGGCTGCGCAGGCCCAGGGCGACGCGCTGTACTGGCCCATCTACAACCTCGACATCAAGAACCCCAACGCCAAGGCGGGGCTGGAGCACGCGGATCCCAGGGATCTGATCGCCTCGATGCGCAGCCACGAGGCCGAAGTGATGCGGCTTCTGGGCGAGATCGAGGCCCTGGTTGCCGAGGTGCAGGCATGACCGCGCCCGGCACCCCTGCCATCCTGGATCAGGCCGACTACGCAGCCGTCCACGGCGGCATCGTCGCGCTGCTCGAGGCCGCCCGCCGCGCCGCGGCACGCAGTGTCAATGCGCTGATGACCGCCTCTTACTGGGAGATCGGCCGGCGCATCGTCGAGTTCGAGCAGGGCGGGCAGGCGCGGGCCGAATACGGCGACGCCCTCATCCAGCGCCTGGCCGCCGACCTCACCCGAGCCTTTGGCCGCGGGTTTGGCGGGCGCAACCTGGCACAGATGCGCGCCTTCTACCTCGCCTGGCCCGCTGACCGGATTGTGCAGACGCTGTCTGCACAATCCGCGGCTTCGACGGCCATCGCCGACGCGCTGTCCCGCAAGTCGATCGATCTGTCCTTGCTGGCGCAGATGTTCCCCTTGCCCTGGTCGGCCTACGTGCGCCTGCTCTCGGTACGCAACCTCCAGGCCCGCGCCTTTTATGAGACTGAAGCCCTGCGCGGCGGCTGGTCGGTGCGCCAGCTCGACCGGCAGGTGAGCAGCCAGTTCTACGAGCGCACCGCCCTGTCGCACAACAAGGCCGCGATGCTGCGCCAGGGCGAGGCGGCCCTGCCGGATGACGGCATCACCCCCGAGCAAGCCATCAAGGACCCCTTCATCCTGGAGTTTCTCAACCTCAAGGATGAATACTCCGAAGCCGAACTCGAGGACGCACTCATCCAGCACCTGGCCGACTTTCTGCTCGAGCTGGGTGACGACTTTGCGTTTGTGGGCCGCCAGCGCCGCCTGAGGCTGGACGACGCATGGTTTCGGGTCGACCTGCTGTTCTTCCACCGTCGCCTCAAGTGTCTGCTCGTCATCGACCTCAAGGTCGGCAGGTTTGGCTATGCCGACGCCGGCCAGATGCACCTGTACCTCAACTATGCCCGCGAGCACTGGATGAAGCCCGGCGAAAACCCGCCCGTGGGCCTGATCCTGTGCGCCGAAAAAGGCGCGGCCGAGGCCCACTACGCGCTGGAAGGCCTGCCCAACAAGGTGCTGGCCGCCGAATACCAGACCGTGCTGCCCGATGAGAAGCTGCTGGCCGACGAACTGGACAAGACCCGGCGCGAGCTGGAGGCACGACGGATCGGGCGCGGTGATGCCGGGGAGGGCGCGGAATGAAGGCGTGGCCGAAAGTTGCGTTGGGTGAGTTGCTTCGACGTGCCGACGAGTTGGCCGTCGTCGACCCGGCGACTGAGTATCATGAAGTGACGGTCAAGCTATGGGGCAAGGGTGTTGTCAGCCGGGGTAAGGTGCTTGGCAGTGACGTTACATCGGTGCGTAGGGTTGTCCGGCGTGATCAATTGATATTGTCGAAGATCGACGCACGTAATGGCGCGATCGGCTTGGTGCCGCCCGAGCTTGACGGAGCGATCGTCAGTAACGATTTCCCGTCCTTTGAGCTTCGTGATCCTCGGCGCTGTGATGCGGCATTCATGGGTTGGCTTGTCCGCTCGGCTCCCTTTGCAGAACTATGCAAGGCGGCGAGCGAGGGCACTACAAACCGAGTTCGCATAAAGGAGGGGCGCTTCCTAGATCAGCATTTAGCGCTGCCACCACTGGCCGAACAACACGCCCTCGTCGCCCGTCTCGATGCCCTCGCCGCAAAGACCCGACAGGTCGAGGTGCATCTGGCCGCCATCGAGAACGATGCGGAGCAGCTTGTCAGGGCATACCTCTTTCATCCTCCGAATGAACAGCCTCGCAAGCGCCCGATGTCGGAATTGGTAAGCCAACGCCAACCCGACGTGACGGTTGATGGAACCATTCAATACCGTTTCGCAGGCGTCTACTCGTTCGGTCGTGGCGTGTTTCCCAGTGTGGTCAAGATGGGCAGTGATTTTGCGTACGAACGACTGACGACGGTTCGTGCAGGTGACTTTACCTATCCAAAGTTAATGGCTTGGGAGGGGGCGCTGGGGGTCGTGCCACCGGAATGTGACGGGATGGTCGTCTCTCCAGAGTTTCCGGTGTTTTCCATTAACACTGATGAAGTACTGCCCGAGCTGCTGGATATTTACTTTCGCACACCTGAGGTTTGGCCTGGGTTGGCAGAACTGAGTGGCGGTACCAACGTCCGCCGTCGCCGTCTACAGCCATCGGCACTCCTGGCTTACCAAATGCCGGTCCCGTCAATGGCTGCCCAGCTCAAGTTGCTTGAGGTATATCGACGGACGCAGGCCCTCAAGGCCAGACACGCCGCCATCCGCGAAGCCAACGCCGCGCTGCTGCCCGCGACGCTGGAGCGGGTGTTCGGCACCGATGCCACCGGGCCGGCCCAATGAGCAGCAGCGCCTGCTGCGGCTGAATCATCTCCGTCCTTGTCCCCCGGGAAGGGGCGTGGATGATCCGGGGTGCCACCCGCTTGGTCGGCCCGCGCGAGGTCTTTCAATCCACTCGCGCCTGCCTGCTGATGCTGCGTTGTCGGGCTACGCTCCGCCGATCCGGTCTGCAGGCGCGGCAGCGGGATTCGACGGGATGACAACCCCTCTCTCATGCCCCGATGGCCAATCGCTGCGGCGCCTTTGCGTTTGCAGCGCTCTGGCGGGCAATCCGCCTGCCGCCAGGTGGATTGGCGGGGTGCATCAAGGGTTTGGCCTGTCAGATTGACAGTTTGCGGGCGCAGATTGGCAATCGCAGGGTGAGATTGGCAATCTCAGGGCGAAATTGGCAATCACAGCCTGAGATTGGCAATCGCCGCCGACAGAATCGAATGTTCACGCCGTCGATTGCCAATCGCGGCGTGAAATTGCCAATCTGCGACCTGCGATTGGCAATTTCACCCGGCGCATCCCGAATGGCGCCGGGTAATTGAGGCTGGATCAGAACGCTTCGTCCGGCAGCCCAAGCAGCAGGCTGTTATCCGATTCCACGGTGATCCGCAGGCCGGCGCTCTTCGGGAGGATGTGGCCCATGTAGAACTGGGCGCTGGCGAGCTTCTCCCGGTAGAACGGATCGCTGCTGCCGGCGGCGATGGCGTCGCTTGCCACCTTCGCGGCCTTCGCCATCAGCCAGCCGCCGATCACCGTGCCGGCGAGCTTTAGGAAGGGCTCGGCCACCGCGAGGGCCGCAGCGGGGGCGGCGCCCATGCGGGCGATGAGCACGTCGCTGGCGGCCAGCAGGTCGTCGAGGCCGGCGCCGAAGCGGGTGGCGATGTCGGCGAGGAGCGGGTCGCCCGCGCCAGCGAGGGTGCGCTGGTCGGCGCGCATGTCGGCCAGCAGCATGGCGAGCGCGGCGCCGCCGTCACGGGCGAGCTTGCGGCCGGCGAGGTCTGCCGCCTGGATCGCGGTGGTGCCTTCGTAGATCGGGGTGATGCGGGCGTCGCGCATGTATTGCGAGATGCCGGTCTCTTCCACAAAACCCATGCCGCCGAAAACCTGGATCGCCAGGGAGGTGAGCTCCACCGCGCTCTCGGTGCTCCAGCCCTTGAGCACGGGGGTGAGCAGCTCCACGCGGCGGTGGGCGGTGGCGCGGGCCTCGGCGTCGTCCGATTGATGGGCGATGTCCTGCAGCGCGGCGACGCTGTAGGCCAGCGCGCGGATCGCCTCGGTGTGGGCGCGCTGGGTCATCAACAGCCGGCGCACGTCCGGGTGGCGGACGATGGCGACCGGCTTGCCGCCCTTTTGCGTCACGTCCGTGCCCTGCACCCGCTCCTTCGCGTACTCCGACGCCAGCTGCCAGGCGCGTTGGGCGACGCCCAGGCCTTCGGTGCCCACCGAGAGCCGCGCCGAATTCATCATCACGAACATGATCTCCAGCCCGCGGCCCAGCTCGCCGATCAGGTAGCCCGTCGAGCCGCCGTGGTCGCCGTGGACCAGCGTGGTGGTGGGGCTGCCGTGCACGCCCAGCTTGTGCTCGATGGAGGTGCAATACACGTCGTTGTGTTCGCCCGGCTTGCCGTCCGCATCGAGGATGAACTTGGGCACGATGAACAGCGACAGGCCCTTGACCCCCGGCGGGGCGTCCGGCGTGCGGGCCAGCACCAGATGCACGATGTTGGCGGCCATGTCGTGGTCGCCATAGGTGATGAAGATCTTCTGGCCGCTGATGCGGTAGCTGCCGTCGGCTTGCGGCACCGCGCGGCAAGCGATGGCGGCGAGGTCAGAGCCGGCCTGGGGTTCGGTGATGTTCATGGTGCCCGTCCATTCGCCGGAGACGAGCTTCGGCAGCCAGGTGGCTTTCATCGCGTCCGATCCGGCGATCAGCAGCGCCTCGATGGCGCCGTGGGTGAGGGTGACCACATGCGAGAACGACAGGTTGGCTGACTTCCACATCTCGCTCACCGCCACCGCCAGGAGGCGCGGCAGGCCCTGGCCGTCGAACTCGGGCGGGCAGGGCAGGGCCATCCAGCCGCCTTCGGCGAAGTGCCGGTAGGCATCGGCAAAGCCGGGGGCGGTGCGCACCTCGCCCATGCCGTCGGCGCCCGTTTGCCAGCGGGCGCCTTCCCGGTCGCCCACCGGGTTGAGGGGCGACAGGATGTCGCCGGCAAAGCGGCCGGCTTCTTCCAGCACCGCGTCGATCAGCCCTGCGTCGCAGTCGGCGTAGGCCGGCAGGGCGCAGATCGGGGTGCTGCCGACCAGTTCATGAATGACGAAGCGCATGTCGCGCAGGGGGGCTTGGTAATTGTTCATGTCTCCTCCGAATATCACATACGATCTCTTGCAATCCGTGAGTATTGTAAAGTATATTTTGTTCGCGGTTCAAAATCTCATATCTGATACAAGAAACGGGATCAAATCCCACGGAGGAGACACCATGAAGAAGCACACTGCACTGCCAGCCCTCGTCCTGATGGCCGCCGCCGGCGTTGCCCAGGCGGACATCAACATCGGCGTTTCCGTCTCGGCCACCGGCCCTGCGGCGTCCCTCGGCATCCCGAGAAGAACACCTTCGCGATCCTGCCGACCACCATCGCCGGCGAGAAGATCAACTACATCGTGCTGGACGACGCCACCGACCCCGGCCAGGCCACCAAGAACGCCCGCAAGCTCGTCACCGAAGACAAGGTGGATGTGCTGGTCGGCTCCTCCAGCACGCCGGCCTGCGCGGCGATCGCCGGAGTGGCCAACGAAACCGCCACCCCGCAGGTGGCCATGTGCCCGGTGGATCTGCCCGCCGCCAAGAACACCTGGGTGTTCCGCGCGCCCCAGCACAACTCGCTGATGGCCAAGGCGCTGGTGGGCCACATGCGTGAATCCGGCGTGAAGACGCAGGGCTTCATCGGCTTCAACGATCCGTACGGCGAAGACTGGCTGAAGCAGATCACCGCCGCCACCGAAGCCGCCGGCATCAAGCTGGTGGCGGTGGAGCGCTACAACCGGGTGGATACCTCGGTGAGCGGGCAGGTGCTCAAGCTGGTCGCCGCCAAGCCCGACGCGGTGATGGTCGCCGGCTCCGGCACGCCGGCCGCGCTGCCCCACACCACGCTGTTCGAGCGCGGCTACAAGGGCCAGATCTATCAGACCCACGCGGCGGCCAACAAAGAATTCCTGAAGGTCGGCGGCAAGGCCGTCGAAGGCGGCATCCTGCCCATCGGCCCAGCTGCCGGATTCGCACCCCTCCAACAAGCCGGCGCTGGAATACATCAAGTTGTATGAGGCCAAGTACGGCCCGGGCAGCGTGTCGTCCTTCGGTGCCTACGCCTACGACGCCTACAAGCTGATCGAGAAGGCCGTGCCCGCCGCGCTCAAGGCCGGCAAGCCGGGCACGCCCGCCTTCCGCAAGGGCCTGCGCGACGCCATCGAGGCCGAACGCGAGATCGCCGGCGCCCACGGTGTGTTCAACATGAGCGCCAACGACCACTTCGGGCTGGACGAGCGCGCCCGGGTGCTGGTGCGCGTGACCGGCGGCGAGTGGAAGATGCTTTCCGGCAAATAAGGAGCGCGGACGATGACGACGATCATTCGTGATCCCGGCAGGCTGTTTGCGCCGGCCACCGTGATGGTGGAGCACCGCGCCGACGGCAGCCGCATCCTGCGCTCGCCGATGACCCTCGGCGCCGTGCCGGCCAAACTGGGCGACCACCTGGAGCGCTGGGCCGCCGAGGCGCCGGAGCGCACCTTCATCGCCGAGCGCGGTGCCGATGGTGAATGGGCCCGGGTGAGCTACGCCGAGGCCCTGGCCCGCGTGCGCGCCGTGGCCACCTGGCTGCTCGGGCAGAAGCTGTCGGTGGAGCGCCCGGTGGTGGTGCTCTCCGACAACAGCGTCGAGCACGCGATCTTGATGCTGGCGGCGATGCACATCGGCGTGCCAGTGTCGGCGATCTCCCAGGCCTATTCGCTGGTGTCGAAGGACTTCGCCAAGCTCAAGAGCAACATCGAGCACATCACCCCCGGGGTGATCTTTGTGGAGCACCACGCCCGCTTCGCCCCGGCGCTGGCGGCCATCGCGCCGCTCCACGACGGGGTGGTGGTGGCCGGCACCGCCGGTGGTGCGGGCGAGGGCGCGGTGCCGTTCTCCGCGCTGCTGGAGCGCACCGACGCTGCCGCGGTCGATGCCGCCTACGCCCAGGTGACTGGCCACACGATTGCCAAGTTTTTGTTCACCTCCGGCTCAGTGGGCGCGCCCAAGGCGGTGATCAACACCCAGCACATGATCTGCTCCAACCAGCAGGCCAAGGCGCAGATCTGGCCCTTCCTCGAAGCCCAGCCGCCGGTGATCGTGGATTGGCTGCCCTGGAGCCACACCTTCGGCAGCAACCACAACTTCAACATGGTGCTGCGTAACGGCGGCACGCTGTACCTGGATGCCGGCAAGCCGG
This sequence comes from uncultured Zoogloea sp., assembly GCF_937894855.1. Taxonomy (NCBI): domain Bacteria; kingdom Pseudomonadati; phylum Pseudomonadota; class Betaproteobacteria; order Rhodocyclales; family Zoogloeaceae; genus Zoogloea; species uncultured Zoogloea sp. The sequence goes on along the minus strand of NZ_CALAYQ010000062.1, from coordinate 2,299 downwards.
TGCCGGGCGTGTTCGAGACCAGCCTGAAGAACCTCCGCGAAGTGTCGCCCACGGTGTATCTCAACGTGCCGCGGGGCTTCGACATGCTGGTGTCGGCGCTCCATGAGGATGAATCCCTGCGCCGGGCTTTCTTCAAGAACCTGCAGGTGATCTTCTACGCCGCCGCCGCGCTGCCCCAGCACTTGTACGACGAGCTCAACCGCCTGTCGCTGGAGACCCTGGGCTTCCAGGTGCCGCTGGTGTCGGGCTGGGGCTCGACCGAGACCGCGCCGCTATGCACCGACAGCCACTTCGCGCCGGAGCGTTCCGGGGTGATCGGCATCCCCATCCCCGGCACCGAGCTCAAGCTGGTGCCTTCCGCCGACAAGATGGAAGTGCGGGTGCGCGGCCACAACGTGATGCCCGGCTACTGGAAGCTGCCCGAGCTCTCGAAGGCCGCCTTCGACGAGGAAGGCTTCTACAAGATCGGCGACGCGGTGGAGTTCGTCGACCCCACCAAGCCCCAGAAGGGCCTGCTCTTCGACGGGCGGGTGGGCGAGGACTTCAAGCTCGTCACCGGCACCTGGGTGCACGTGGGCGCGCTGCGCATGAAGGGCCTCGACGCCCTCGTGCCGGTGGCCCAGGACATCGTGGTCACCGGCCACGACCGGGACGAGATCGGCTTTTTGATCTTCCCGAACATCCCCGAGCTGCGAAAGCTCTCCGCCAACCTGCCGCCGGATGCGTCGGTGGAAGAACTGCTGCACCAGCCCTCGGTGCGCGCGATGGTCGCCCGCGGCCTCGCGCGGCTCAAGAAGGAGGGCGGCGGTTCGGCGGGTTCGGCGGCGCGGGCGATGCTGCTGGTGGAGCCGCCCTCCATCGACGCCGGGGAGATCACCGACAAGGGCTACATCAACCAGCGCCTCGTGCTGACGCGCCGCGCCGATCTGGTGCTGCGCCTGCACGCCGACGAGCCGGACCACAGCGTGATCCTGCCGGCGGGCGCCGTCTGAGCAACACGCACGAGCAGGGAGAACAGCACCCCCGCGTGCCACAACAAGGAAAAGAGCATGAATTACGAAAACATCCTGGTCACCACCTACGACAGCATCGCCCACATCCGGCTCAACCGGCCGGCCAAGCGCAACGCGGTGAACAACGGCCTGCTGGAGGATCTCGAAGCCTGCTTCGACAGCCTTGGCGCCGACGCCACGGTGGTGGTGATCTCGGGCGAGGGCGCGCACTTCTCGGCCGGGCTGGATCTGTCGGAACACCAGATCCGCTCGCCCTTTGAGGTGCTGCAGCACTCCCAGTGGTGGCACCGGGTCTTCCAGAAGATCCAGTTTGGCGGCCGGCCGGTGGTGTCGGCGCTGCACGGTGCGGTGGTGGGCGGCGGGCTGGAGCTTGTCACCAGCACCCACGTGCGCGTGGCCGACAAGACTACCTTCTACCAGCTGCCCGAAGGCCAGCGCGGCATCTTCGTGGGCGGCGGCGCCTCGGTGCGCGTCTCCAAGATCATCGGCCCGGATCGCATGACCGAGATGATGCTCACCGGCCGCCGCTACAACGCCGAAGACGGCTATCGCCTTGGCTTGTCGCACTACCTGGTGGAAGAGGGCAAGGCGCTGGACGAAGCGCTGATGCTCGCCCGCCAGATCGCCACCAATGCGCCGCTCTCCAACTGGGCGTCGATCACCGCTGTTGCCAACATCGGCGACATGTCCATGGCCAACGGCCTCTACACCGAATCCCTCGCAGCGGCGATCGCCCAGAGCAGCGACGAAGCCAACCGCCGCATGCAGGAATTCCTCAACCGGAAGAAAGGTTAAGCCATGGCTTACGAAGATTTCACCGCCGCCGCGCTGGTCACCCGCTACGACGACATCTACCTCGTCGCCGGCGCCCGCACGCCGTTTGCGGATTACAACAGCGTGCTGCGCGACGTGAACCCCATCGACATGGGCATCTTTGCCGCCCGGGCGCTGTTCGAGCGCTCCGGCATCCCGGCCGCCGACGTGCAGTCGGTGGTGGCCGGCAACATGGCCCAGGCGGGTTTCGACGCCTACTACCTGCCGCGCCACATCGGCCTTTACGCCGGCGTTCCGGCCACCGCGCCGGCGATGCTCGCCACGCGCATCTGCGGCACGGGGTTCGAGACCATCGTGCAGGCCGCCAACCAGATCGCCCTCGGCAGCGCCCAGGTGGTGCTGGCGGTGGGCACCGAATCCATGTCGCGCAATCCGGTGGCGGCTTACACCCACCGCGCCGGCTTCCGCATGGGGCAGATCGAGTTCAAGGATTTCCTGTGGGAAGCCTTCAC
>NZ_CALAYQ010000061.1:0-23246 GCF_937894855.1 uncultured Zoogloea sp. | reverse complement strand
GCCGGGCCCGTGCTCCCTCGGGGCGCGGGCCTTGCTCGTTGTGGGCCGCGCCGGGGCCTGCCATCCTGCGCGCCATGGCCCTCGGCATCGACAAGGACGGCAATTTCTCGGCTGGCGCTGCAACGCCCCCGCCTCCACCCCAGCAGAGCGCTCCCGACGACCGGGACGCCTCGCCGAAGTACCAACCGGCGGACCACCTCTACCCGTGGGAGCTCGGCGACGGCGTCCGCAACACGATCCCGCTGGCGGTGCTGGACGGGTGGCAGCGCCCGGACGAGGACCGCACCTTCGAGATGCGCCAGACCACCATCGCGGAGCGGTGCTCCGCGTTCCGCCTCGCCATGGACGAGGGCGAGCTCGATGAGCGCGAGCGGGCGCGGGTCGGCATCGAGTACTCGATCCGCAAGGTCGGCAACGAGACCCACCTATCCAACCAGTTCATGGCGGAGTGGTTCGAGGCGATCGGCAACCAGGGCTATGCGCTGCTGCTGCGCCAGTTCAACGTGCTCCACCTACCGGACATGGTCGCGCAGGACGCGTTCGAGAAGTCGCTGGTCAAGGACGTGCACAAGCGCCTCCGGACCCTGACCATCCCGGCGTCGGTCATCCCGGCGAAGCGCTGGTCGGTGCGCACGCACCACACCTCCTGCAAGTGGGTCCCGGCGGTCTACGGCAAGGACGACAAGGGCACTGACGTGCTGAAGACCCCGGGCTACTGGACCGTCGACGGCGCGCCGGTCGACCAAGCCACCGCGGCCGAGCTCAGCCGAGACCTCCGCTTCACCATGGGCGAGCTGCGCGTGAAGTCGTACAGCCAGATCGAGAACATCATGGACGACCCGGACGACGCCTACGCGACGCGGCAGATGGAGCTCATGTTCGCCATCGAGGAGATCGGCGGGCGGCGGGTCGGCAACAGCGGGGCGGACCTCGCGTTCAAGCGGCGCTGGCTGGAGGACATCGGTCCGCGGGCGGCATTGATGGTGCTCGGCGTGTACGCCAAGGCGCACGAGGTGGACCACGCGTTGATCGCGTCGTTTCCAGACACTGCCGTGGCACTTGACTAGACAGCGCGACGCGCGGCCCGCTGAGATGGCGGACTTCGCCGTGGACGGGGCCCGCTCGCGCTACAACAACGCCAGGAAGGTGCTGGCCTTCGTCAGCCGGCACCTCCGGCAGTCGCTCAAAGAGCTCATGCGGATGCGCAGGCCGGATTTGTGGGCCTGGTACCGCGAGGCCCATGAGCTGGTGAGCAAAGAGTGGGAAGCCCCCGGCGAGTGATAGGGTCTGGCGCATGAGCTCGGTCGAATACGACGTCCTGGTCAAGCTCCGCGTCGACCGGGCGGCACAGAAGGGCCTCGGCGACTCGGTGAAGCCGCTCGCCGCGGGCCTGGCGAAGGCCGAGCGCGACCGGGCGCGGGCGCAGCGTGCCGAGGCGGCTCGTCAGAAGGCCGCCGGGCGAGAGTTCTTGCAGCAGCAGCTGGCGACCGAGCGGGCGCTCGCCAAGGGCATCGCCGCCCGGGCGCGCGCCGAGAAGGCTCAGGCGCGCACGGCAGCCCGCGAGGCGGTCGCCAAGGGCCGAGCGGAGGCCAAGGCCGCGGCCGCGAACTCGGCCATGTGGAAGGGCCGGTGGAGCGCCACCAAGAGCGGCGTCGGTGGGGCGGCGAGCGCGATGGGCGGCGTCGGCATGGGCCCGGGCGTCGAGTGGGCGACGAAGGCGGGGGCCGTCATCGGCGCGGCCGTCCTCGCGGCGCTCTCGGCCGGCGCTGGCGCGGCGCTGTTCGGCGGCATCAACGACAACATCAAGCAGGAGCAGTTCCGCGGCCAGACCGCGACGGCGCTCCAGCTGTTCGACTTCAACAGCACGGACGCGCAGGGCCAGCAGGTCAGCGCGGCCGACCAGTTCGCCGAGAACCTCGCCAACGCGAAGTGGTACCAGCAGGAGCTCATCCGCATCGCCGACGCGAGCCCCGGAGATCAGGAGCAGGTGGGCGACCTGTTCTCGGGCCTGCTCCCCGGCATGGCGAGCGTCACACAGGACGCGGACCGCATCGTCGACCTGACGCAGAAGGCGACGCTGCTCTCGGGCGTCCTCGGCAACCGCTTCAAGATGGTCGGCGAGCAGTCGAGCCGCATCATCACCGGCGGCGCGGGTGCCGAAATGGACACCTGGCGCCTGCTCCAGAAGCCGATTGCTGAGGCCGGAGAGGAGCTTGGCGTATTCAAGAAAAACTCCGGGATGGTCGGTGAGAAGCTGACCATGGCCTTCAATAAACTCGATCCAGGCAAGCGCCTGGAGATCTTCGAGAAGGGCTTGGAAAAGCTCGGCCCCGAGGTCGCGGCCTACTTCGAGAACAGCTTTGAGGGCATCACGGCGCAGGCGTCGAGCTCGCTCAAGACCCTGCGCAAAGAGCTCGGCCGCGGCGGCTTCGAGGCGCTCAAGACCCGCCTGCGCGACATGAACAAGGGCGGCATCCTGAACCAGAAGTCGGCCGAGTTCGGGAAGCTCAAGGACTTCGCCGGCTTCCTCGGGGACCAAGTCGGCCGGGGCATCTCCAAGGCGATGGACGTCGCCGAGAACGCCGCGGTGTTCATCGCCAACCACTGGCAGGACATCGTCGAGAAGGCGCAGATCGCCGGGCACTACCTCAAGTCGGGCGCCGAGCTGGCCGTCAGCCTCATGGCAGCGCGGGCCGGCGGCGGGGCCATCCTCACCGCGGCGGGCGGCGGGATGAACCTCGGCGGCGGCGTCATCGGGGCGATCACCGGGCTGATCGCCATGGGCCCGGCGGCGCTGGTCGCTGCGCCGGCGATCCTCGCGTTCGGCGTCGTGGCCGGCGGCGCGGCCCTCATCTTCGGCGGCGCGATCGCCTACATCGTCACGCACATCGACACGCTCACCGCGACCTTCGAGCAGTTCCAGGCCGAAAGCGGCCCCGTCATCGACGCGTTCTGGACCGCGGTCGACGACCTGTCCGCGAAGTTCCTCGCGCTCGGCGAGTACTTCATCGGGCCCGCCGACGAGACCAGCACGTTCTCGACGGCGACCTCTCTGGCGACCAGCGTCGTGTACGGCGTGACCGACGCGTTCTCGTGGCTGCTCGGGGCGACCGCGGACGTCATCGAGGGCTTCGGGACCATGATGGACCAGCTGTCCGTGTTCGTCGGGACCTTCACCGGCAACGGCCCCGACTACGTCAAGCTGGCGGTCCTGCAAGGGCAGCTCAACGAGCTCAGTGACCCGAACTCCGGCAAGTGGGACAGCAAGGAGGCCAACGACCTCCGCGACCAGATCGCCGCGGAGGAGTCGAGCGGCATGCCGACCTTCGGCGCGACCGGCAAGGAGTACGCCTCGAAGATCCGGGCGGGGAAGCTGCGGTTTGACCTCGCCACCGCTGACCGGCCTGACGCGATCCGGCCCGACGTGGGTATGTACGGCAACACCGCGCTCGGCCCCCAAAAGCCCAACAGCCTGCGCGCCAACCCCAAGCCGCCCAAGGTCAACGTGAAGGTCACGAACCACAACCACTGGAACGTGCGCGACGTGGACCCGAACGCCATCGTCGCGGCTCACAACAAGAACACGGCGCGCTCGGTCGCGGTCCCCCTGAACTCGGCGCTGGCGCTCGCGCGGCGCTCCGGAGGCTAAATGGAGCTCCTCATCGCAGAGTTGGACGGCGAAGCCCGCAGCATCACCCTCAAGGGCCGCAGCATGCCGCGGACCGACGAGTCGCCGCCGAGCTTCGGGCTCCAGCAGCGCGGGCGCATCAACTACCCGCCGAGCAACCCGCGCGCCGACGTGTCGCTGCTCGGCTCGGTCTGGCTGCCGACCACCTTCCAAGGCGAGTGGGATGACAAGTTCTTCTCGCCCAAGGACGCCCCGCGGCTGGTCGGCTTCAAGACCCTCGACTCCCGCGTCGGCAACACCGTCGTCCCCGCCGGCGACAACGCCCGCCGCTCCATCGAGCTCGTGGAGGCGTTCTCGCTCATGCTCCGCATCGGGCGAGAGCTCCGCGTCGAGTGGGGCCCCATCGTCCGCGTCGGCATTCTCTGGAAGTTCGACTTCCAGCCGACCAACGGCCAGCAGCACTGGGTCTGGACGATGGACTTCGAGTGGACCGGCGACACGCCCTTCCGCCCGATCATTCGCAAGCCGACCCGCATCAACGCGCGCAGCCTCTTCGCCCTCCTGCTCGCTCTCCTCGAAGCCGTGCGCAAGGGCATCGCCCTCCTCGGCAAGTTCGCCGAGCTCTACGCCGCCAAGGTGAAGGCGCCGATGGACGCGCTCACGAACGCCATCACCGGCGTTCTGGAGGGCCTCACCAGCGTCATCAACAACGCCATCACCCCGCAGAAGATCCTCGGGGACCTGAAGGCCAACCTGACGAAGATCAAGCTGGCGGCGAAGGACCTCCTGCGCGCCCTGAACGGCCTCGTCGACTTCGCAGGCCCGACCACCAAGCGCGAGGCCGACCAGGCTAACTACGCCATCCTCGTGATCTCGAAGGAGGCCATCCGCATCGCCGCCAACATGGCCGAGCGGGAGCAGGAGCTCGCCAAGCTCGACACGCCCGACGTGCAGGATCAGGTCATCATCACGGACGGCCTCACGCTGCGCGACATCTCGCAGCGCTTCTACGGCACGCCCAACGACTGGATCTTCATCGCGCAGTTCAACAGCTTGCCGGCCGCGCCGCCCACCGGCACGCTGGTGCTGGTGCCCTACAGGTCGTCATGAGCGTTTGGAACCAGGCCTGTTTCGTCCGCCTCGGGGTCCGTATCACGGACTTCAAACCGCGCCTGACCACCGCCGACGTGGCCCCGCCGCTGCGCGGGATGGAGACTTTCAGCGAGGACGCAGGCTTCGAGGGCCTCGGCTACGACCTCGTCCCCTTCAACTGCACCATCGTCATGAACAGCTACATGCAGGCGGACACGGCCAAGATCACGCTGCCGTGGAATCGCCTGTCGCTGTCGCCGCTCATCCTCGACCAGATCCAGGTGCAGATCTACGGGGGCGTGCTGACCCGCGAGGAGATCGAGAACCGGGCCAAGCTCGGCGGCGCGGGGCTCATGCGCGGGCTCCTCATGCCGCCGACGCAGGACCCGCTCACCGGCAACAGCAACGAGATGTTCCGCGGCTTCGTGCAGAGCCACCGCGTGAAGAAGACCCGCGACGGCGCCGACCTCGTCGAGCTCGACTGCGTCGACCTCACGGCCATCTTCACCAGCGCCGAGATGTACGAGGACCCGCTCAAGGGCATCCCCAAGACCGCCAAGATCGACGAGGTGATCCGCCTCCTGCTCTACGGCGACGGCATTCCGGTCAAGGACGCCTCGCGCCGCTTCGGGCTCCCGGGCGCCCGCGGCACCGTCATTGTGAACGAGACCGGCGAGGCCCTGCCGGCGCTGCAGGACATCCACCCACCCGAGTACTTCGACAGCAAGGGCGGCGCCAGGAAGGCGCGCAGCTCGGGCTCGAAAAAGAAGCTCAAGTTTTGGGACATCATCACGGACCTGTGCAAGAGCGCCGGGTTCTTCTGCTACATCCGCTCCGGCCGCACGCCGATCGGCGGCATCATCCCCGGCGCCGAGCTCGTCATCACGACGCCGCGCACCTTCTACGTCGCCGCCGACGCGCAGATGTCGAGCACGCCCGGCATCCGCAAATTCATCGACGGTCTCAACATCGACGACTACTCGCTGGAGAAGCAGTACACCGGCGACCAGCAGCCGACCGCGATTGAGGTCCGCGCCTACGACCCGACCATCCGCAAGACGCGGTTTGCGAAGTACCCGAAGAAGTCGCTGGTCAACCGCATGGGCGGCGACGACAAGGGCAAGGGCGACCGCGAGGAGATCAACGTCAAGGTGGTCTCGCCGATGTCTGGCCCGGGCGTGGTCGATGTCCTGTGTCGCATGGCGGTCTCGCTGTACGACCATCAAGCGCGCAGCGGGCTCGAAGTCTCCGTGTCGAGCGAGACCACCATGAGCGCCATCCAGGAACCGCCGTCGATGAACCCGGACGGCTCGATGAACTCTGACATCGCCGACATGCTGTATCTGCGCCCGGGCGACACGTTCGAGATGTTCTCGGCGCCGCCGGACCTGAACGCCGGCCTCGTCAGCTCGCGCATCTTGTTCGACGACATGACCCTGGAGAAGCGCTCCGAGGAGTACGTCGCGCGCGGGCTCCCCGAAGCGCTGGCAGCCAAGGCGGCGCAGGCAGACCTCAACCCCTTCGTGCAGTCGTTCTTCCGGACCCAGAAGATCACGTGGACCTGGACCTACGCCGAGAGCGGCACCGGGCAGGAGGGCGGCTGGGCGTGGGAGGTCATGGGCAACAGCTACCAGGACTCCCGCAGCGCCCCCGACGTGCTCACCGACCTCTGCCTGACCGGCATCGGGAGATCCTGACGTGCCCTCGCAATTCCCCGACCAGATTCGCAGCCCCGACGCGCCCGAGCAGAGCGCGGCCGAGTACTCCAACCACGTCAGCCTCGGCGTCGTAGCGCACGACCCCGAGGACCCGAGCCTGGCGTTTGTCCGCATCGAGAATGGGCAGGTGCTGGTGGAGGTGGAGCTCGCCGGCGACGGCGACGCGGTGAACGCATACCTCTGCCACAGCACCACGGGCGCCAGCGCGGGCGACTACATCCCCGTCGAGCCCGGCGAGAGCGTGGTCATCGTCTGGCCGGACGCCCTCGGGTCGCCGTACATCATCGCGCGCCTCGCCGACGTGGAGCGCAGCCTCGCTGGCTCGGCCGGCAGCATCGCGACCACCGGGGCGGCCGGCTTCGTCCGGCAGTTCCGCTGGCTCCGCACCCCCGAGGGTCAGATCTACGTGGTGCAGTCGGGCGGGGAGATGCTGCTCGAAGGCGGCGGCGCGGGCGTGCGGATCACCGGCGCGCAGGTGCTGCTGAACGGCGCCACGCACCTCGGGGCCGACTTCACCACGCCGCCGGTCCCGGGCGAGGCCATCTCCGGGCAGGAGAGCACCCCGAGCGTCCCCGCCGCGCCGTTCATCCCGACGCCCGACTTCTCCCTCTCGCTGGACGATCCGCCGCCGGGCCCGCAGCTCAAGAACGGCATCGTCCGCTTCGCCGACGGGGTGGAGGCCAACCTGCTCACGGACCCGACCTTCTTCGGCTTCATCCTCACGGTGAACGGCCTCCTCTCGCTCACCGCGGCCTTCATCGGGGTGCCCTGGCCCTACGACGACCCGGAGACGCTGCCCAAGCAGATCAAGTCGGCGCACGTCACCGCGAGCACGACGCACACCGCCAACGACCCGCCACCGGCGCCGTAGGTCAGGCCCACAGGACCAGCTGGACGCCCGGCATCGCGACCGGGCGCGGGCGGGCGGGCCGGCGCGGGCGGGCCTCGCCAGGCTGCAGGTCCAGCAACTGCAGCTGGACCCCGCCGGCCGGCGGGGGCGGACTCGACGGCGGGCGCCGCGTGGATGTCCGGACCACCACCGCCGGACCGGGCGGCGGCACATACACGGCGCGGGCTTCGAGCTCGCGGCCGAGCTCGCCGGAGTAGCCGCGCAGGTGCTCCAGCGCGCTCACCTCGATCTGCCGGATGCGCTCCTTCGTCAGCTCCAGCAGGTCGCCCATCTCCGGGCCGTTCAACCCGCCGAGGTCGGCGACGTCGAGCGAGCAGGAGTGCTTGAGGCGCCAGACCGGGACCGCGCTGTCCTCGGGGCCGCGCCGATCGCCGGGCCGCGCGGTCTTGCCGTCGTCCTTGGCTGGGAAATTGAGGGTGATTGCCCCCGTCTTGGCGTGCACGTCGAGATACAGGTGGTGTCGACAGCCGACCCACGGGCACGGGCGAATGCCGTTGACGCAGTCGGCGCGGGTGCGCGGGCGCTCGGCCTGGATCGCGTCGGCCTCCGGGTAGAGGAGCGCGTTGATCTGCCGCTCCCCCACCAGCCTCAAATTCACCCGTGGTCTTCGCCCCGCTGCCAAGTCGGCCCATCCTCGGGGCCTGAGGCAGGCGTGGCAAGGCGCGGCCCCAGCCGGCCGGCAGCGGCGTTTGGCTGCCACCGCCACCGGACGGCTGGGCTCGCTCGGTCCTCCGTACAACCCCGGAGGCCGTGGGTCAGGCGATGCCGAGGTGGCGACGCTGGGCGGGCGAGAGCGGCGCCAGGATCGGGAAGGCGCGCAGGCCCTGCAGGTCGGGCGCCCATTCGGTCTCATCGCCGCCGTGGGCGTCCTTGAGCCGGCGGATGTTCTTGTAGGCCTCGCGGGCGATCGGCAGGCGGGCGCCCATGATCTGGTGGCCCTCGTCGATGGCCAGCGCGCCGAGCTGCTTCGGGAAGAAGGCGGTGTGCCGGCCGGCCGCGCAGGCGTCCACGGTGTTCGCGGCCACGGTCTGCCGGTGGAGGTCGCGGATCCACTCGGCGTCGCAGGGGCGGGCGCCAGGGCCGGACTCGCCGCCGGTGATCACCCAGCGCAGGGCCAGCCGCTCGAACTCGGCCGGCTTGATGCCGATCGCGCCGCCGGGCGTGCGGATCGAGAGCGCGCCGAGGGCGTTGCTCTCCGCGCGGTAGATCCCCGGCTGAACCTCAAGGTCGTCGCCGGGCAGGCGGACCCCGGGGATCCGGTCGGCGCGGACGGTCTCGCGGATCCGGACCCAGCGGTCCAGGCCCATGTCGATCGGCCCCAGTAGCGGCTCGGCGCTGATCCCGTGGACCACCGCCGGGCAGGCGAGCAGGTACGGCACCCGCGCGTCGAAGGCATCCTGGTTCTCGGTGCTGGTGAGGAGGTGGACGTTCGGGAGCGGCCACGGGGCGGGGCCGCCACCGCGCAGCCTGTGGAGGCGGTCGTGGTCGACCGGGACGCCGTACTCGGCGGCGGCGTCGACGAGCACGCCGAACGGGTGGCGCGGTGGTGCTTCCCCGAGGACGAGGCCCGTGGTCCGGTGGCCGTCCACCCAGCGAAACCACTCGGCCATCCGCTCCGGGCGCTTCGTCACCAGCTGGTACGTCACCCACGGTGTGGCGGCCATGACCGCGAACAGCGCGGCGATGTACTCGAACGGGACCGCCTCGTGGAACATGTCGGTCACGGAGCCGACGAAGACGCGCTTCGGGTGCTTCGGGCTCCAGTGGAGCGGCTCGTGGAGCGCCTTCGGGATCAGCGTCACCTCGCCGCTCCAGATCGCCAGCTTGGGGCGCTTGCGGCCGCTGGCGTCGGGCGGCTGGTCCTTCAGGCGCGCGAGGCCGGCGAAAGCCTCGCCGGGCTTGGCGAAGCGCGTCGCCGTCCGGGCCGCGTAGCAGTTCAGGCAGCCGGGCGAGACCGCCGTGCACCCGCGCGCGGGGTTGAGGCTCTCATCCGTCCACTCGATCGAGGTCTTGCTCATGCCGAGGCTCCCTGGAGCGTCGCCGTGCTGGCCGCGATGAAGCCCTGCAGGCGGACCGCGTAGGCGCGCTCGTCCGCGGTGGTCTCGCGCTCGGTGGTGAGGTCGATGACCTCAAGGTCGGGCTTCGAGTCGGTCACGAGCGTGGCGCGAAGGAGCATCCGCTGGCCGAACAGCGCAGGGGAGGCGGCGGGGAGGGGAAACTGCATCGTCTGGAGACCGCCGCGCCGGGGGCGTTATTCAGGGCGCGCTCGCGCAGGTGGTACCGTCCGGCCGTGGCAGCACTCCTCGGCCAGGCCTCCATCGTCATCGACCAGGCCACGCTCTCACCGGGGGTCGCGGCGCGCGCGCGAAATGACGGCGTGCTGGCGCAGGTCGTCACGCTCCGGAACGCCGACAACACGAACGTGAAGCGGTGGGAGTGGACCCTCCTACGCCCCCGCGGCAGCACGGCCGAGCTCAGCTCGCTCACCGCGGCCAGCGTGCAGTTCACGCCCGACGTGGACGGCACCTACATGCTGCTGCTGCTGGTCAACGAGGGGAAGTCGGCGGAGCAGAAGTCGCGCAGCCTCTTCGCGGTCAAGTCGGCCGGCGGCTACCGCTTCCCAGCGCAGGGCGAGAGCGCCGAGGCGAACTGGACCTCCGCCTACACCGGCCTGGCCAATGAGACAGGCTGGTGGGAGGACATCATGGACATCCTCCGGGCCAACCAGGCGGTGTTCGACGGGTCGATCCTCACCGTCAACACCGAGGCCAACCTCGGGTCCTCGCGGCGCGTCGTCGCCGGCGCCGGCGTCATCTTCACGGACGGCGGGGCGGGTGGCGACTTCACGATCAAGCTGGACCCGGCGGCGTCGGGCGTCTCGGCGCTCGCCGATGTCGTCGGGCAGGCCGAGAACCTCGTCGCCACCCGCGTCAACGCCCCGTCCACGCGCAACGCCGCCAAGCGCGGGCAGGTGAGCATCGGGGCCGGCTCGGCGACCAGCGAGAGCTACGCCGCGGTGCTTGGCGGGCTCAGCTGTACCGCGAGCGCGCTGGGGGCCACGGTCGGCGGCGGCTCGTCGAACACGGCCAGCGGGTCCTACTCGTTCATCGGCGGCGGCTCCGGGCACTCGGCCGTGGGCGACTTCTCCGTCATCAACGGCGGCGACACGAACACCTGCGACGGCGACAACACGGTCGTGGCCGGCGGCTCGGCCAATCGCTCGCTCGCCGACCAGTCAGCGATCGGCGGCGGCTACTCCAACCTCGCCAGCGGCACGGCGGCGGTGGTGGGCGGCGGGCAGAGCAACACCGCTGCGGGCAGCACATCGACCATCGGCGGCGGCTACAACAACACCACCGGCCTCGCCTACTCGACCATCGGCGGCGGCAGCACCAACCAGGCGACGCAGACCGGCTCCACCGTCAGCGGCGGCATCACGCACGTTGCGTCCGGCACCTACGCGACGATCTCCGGCGGGCAGAGCAACACCGTCAACGTCACCCACGGGTCGGTCGGCGGCGGGCAGAGCAACGTCGTCAGCGGGGCGCATGGGCGCATCGGCGGCGGGCTCAGCAATACCGTCAGCTCGACGTACGGCACGGTCGGCGGCGGCACCGGCAACTCCGCGGCTGGCAACGCCACCTGCGCCGGCGGCAACACCAACGCCGCATCGGGGACCGGCTCGTCGGTGCTCGGCGGCGCGTCCAACACCGCGAGCGGGGACTACTCGTCGGTCTCCGGCGGACAGAGCAACACCGCCAGCGGCGACTACTCCTCGGTGCTCGGCGGACGCTCCGGCCTCGCCAACGCCAGCGACGCGATCTCCATGGGGCGCGCAGCTCAGGCGAGCAACACCGGCGCGGTCGTCATCAAGGACGGCAACTCCACGGCCGTCGTGTCGAGCGCGTCGCACCAGCTGACCAAGAGCTTCACGGGCGGCATCCGCGAGTTTGTGGTGGGCGGGACCTGGCGCCGCAGCGCCTACTCGTCCACGGCCAACTACCAAGAGACCTACCAGGGGATGGCCAGTACGGCGGGCGCGACCACCGTCAACCTCGACATCATCGCCATTCCGACCGGCCAGACGGTGGTGATGCGCGGCCACATCATCGGCAAAAAGAGTACGAACAGCGACGCGGCGCGGCGCATCTACGAGGGCAGCTTTATCAACGTCGGCGGCGTCATCACCGTCATGACTGCCCTCACCGACTCGATCATCACCAACGGCGGCGGCAACCTCTACACCGCGACGGTCGGCATCAACAGCACGAACGTCCGCATCGCCTACGCCGGCGTCGCCGCGACCACCGTGTACTGGACCTGGCATTTCGACTTCTGGTTCGGAGGTGGCCCGTGATGTTCCGGCTCGTCCACCTCCACGCCTACCAGGGCCTCCCGCTCCGCAAGGTGCTCTCCTTCGAGGAGCAGGACCCCGTAAGCCCGCTCCACACGCAGCCGCTCACCATCACCGGGTACGAGCTCCAGGCGCAGGTCTCGGCCCGCCCCAAGGCCGTCGCGTACGAGCTGGAGATCCTCAAAGACCCGCCCAAGCCCGGCGTTTACGCGTTCATGCTCATCTTCGGCGGCGTCGAGTACCCGATCTCCATCACCGTGGCGGTCGGCGAGCTCGCCAAGGATCTCCAGGCGAAGTTCATCGCGGCCGTGCAGGCGCTGCTGCTGGGCCTGTCCGTGTGCCCGCCGAGTTGCTCGCAGGCGCATGAGGTCGACGTGGTCTACCCGTGGCCCGGCGTCGAGTGGTCGCTGGCCGTCGTCAGCCAGCCCGAGGCCGGGCAGGTGGAGGTGAAGAAGCTCCAGGGGAACGCGCCGCTGGCCGAGTTCACGGTGAGCTCCGCCGTGGTAGTGGATCAGCTGGCCGTCACGCTCCTGCTCCCGGCGGCCGTCACCGCGTCGCTCCCCGCCGCCGGCGACGGGCCGTACCTGTGGCGCCTCATCGCCGTCCGCGTGACCGACCCCGGCGACCCCGAGGGCGACCCGCCGGTGGCTCCGACCTACGACCGCAACGACATCCTGCCGCTTGCGCGCGGCCACCTCACCGTGGGAAGGGCATAGGCGTGGACGGGCTCGGCATCTCTCCGCTCGGCGACGGGCTCGGACCGTGGGGCGGCCCGGGCCTGATCACCATCAAGGGCGTCGTGCCGATCGGGCGGCGCACCGCGGCGATCATCCTCGACCGCATCCCGAAGCTCGCGGACGACGGCGCCTGGAACGACGCCAGCGACATCACCAACTACGCCATCTTCCCCATCGACCCGACCCAGCTGACCGAGCAAAACGAGCCGTTCATCCCGCCCGGCAAGGTGAAGGCCACGCATGAGGTCGCGGTGGTGGACGCCGACCTCTACGAGCCCGACCCCACGCAGTTGCTGGTGACGACCGACTGCACGATGGAGGCCGGCGTCGAGTACGAGCTCACGCTGCTCTACGTCAAGGGCGCAGCCGGCGAGGCGTACGCGGGGCCCACCACGTGGACCTTCAAGGCCGTTGCGCCGTCCAAGAAATTCCCGGTCAAGTACGTCCTCACGCAGGCGCAGGACCCGTACTACGACATCGCCAACGGCTTCTATGCGCTCGACGCCAACGGCACCCCGGGCCTCACCGGCTGGCAGCTGACCAGCGACCAGAACCTCGTCCACCACGGCGGCCTTGCCAACGCCCGCAAGCGCATCAACCGGCGCATGTTCAGCGGGCGCGGGCGCTACCTGATTTACGGCTACGGATACGGCGTCGACTGGCCCGTGGGGCGCCTCGCCCGGCCCGGCGATCTGCGGCGGCTGGAGAGCGCCATCGCCGAGCAGATTCGGCAGGAGCCCGACGTGCTCGCCTGCACCGTGGAGGCCAGCCTCGGGGCCAAGAACACCGTCGAGATCACTGCGCGCGCCAGCATCCGCCTCTTCGGCAACACCGTCGTC
The DNA here is from genome assembly GCF_937894855.1 of uncultured Zoogloea sp. Lineage (NCBI taxonomy): Bacteria > Pseudomonadati > Pseudomonadota > Betaproteobacteria > Rhodocyclales > Zoogloeaceae > Zoogloea > uncultured Zoogloea sp. Next base: position 9,968 of record NZ_CALAYQ010000061.1, on the reverse strand, counting down.
CGCCAGGTCGTGGCCCTCAGCTAATGCCTCTCACCTCCCAAGACCTGTTCCTCGCAGCTCGGGCCCGCCTGCTGGCGCTGACCGACCGCTACACCGCGGCGGCCATCGACAAAGAGGGCAACGACATCAACATCCTTCTGCGCATCATGGCCGGGGTCGGCGAGGAGCTCAGCCTGGAGAGCTCGGCGCAGGACCTGGCGCGCGCGCTGGCGACGGTGGCGAGCACGACCGACGAGCAGGTGGAGCGCCTCTGCTCCGACCTCACCGGCGGGCAGGTGCGGCGCTTCGGCGACGCCTCGGCCATCGTCGATCTCCAGTGGTCGCGGCAGAATACCTACGCGCTCACGCTCGACGCGGGCACCACCGCCAGCGACCTGCAGGGCAACGTATACCGCCTCGTCAACCCCATCAGCTGGTCGTCGGGACAAAACACCCCCAAGACCGTGCTCGCCGAGGCCGAGAACACCGGGCGCCAGGGCAACGTCGTCGGCGGCAGCATCACGAAGCCGAGCAGCAACCTCGGGGACACCACGCTTAGCGTCACGAACCCCACCGCGGCGAGCGGCGGCCGCGAGCAGGAGACGATCCCCGAGCTCATCTCCCGCGCGCGCGACTGGTTTCTGAACGCCGCGCGCGGGACCCTCTCGGCGATCGAGTACGGCGCCAAGCAGGACCCGGGCGTGGTGCAGGCGACGGCGACCGAGTTGCTGTTCGAGGGCAACACGACGCAGTTGCCGTTCTACCGGGTGACGATGACCATCGCCGACGCCAACGGGCAGGCCGGCACCGCCCTGGCGAACCGGGCCCGCGCCAAGTTGCAGGAGTACCGCTGTGCCGGGGTCCCCGTGCTGCTGGTCGGCGGCTCCGTGCTCTACGTGCCCCTGCGCTGGCAGAAGCTCGTCTACGCCAAGGGCTACGACCCGGCCAGCGTGCAGGCGGCCCTCGTGGCGAAGCTGCTGGCCGTCAGTCTCGGGCCGGACATCAAGCTGGAGCGCTCGCTGCTGCTGGCGATCGCCAAGCTGCAGGTCGACGGGATCGCGGGCGTGCCCAACGATGCCCTGCTCTCGCCGGCGGCTGACGTGACCCCGCCCGCGGGGTACACCATCAAGTTCAAGGCGGACGCCATCCTGTTCTTATGAGCTACGCGTTCATCGACCCGGAGCCAGCCGAGGGGGTGTTCTTCTGCCCCCGGTGCTTGTGCGACCAGCTTTTCGAGACCGACCCAGGCATGGAGAAGGACCTCGACAAGCCGCTGTTTTGCTGCGTCTGCTCCGTCCAGATCGATGCCACCTACGAGATCATGCAGATTCACCCGTACCCCGAGGTCAGGACGAAGCGGCCCGCGCTGACCAGCAAGCAGCGCGAGGAGGGCCGGCTCAAGCTCATGCGCCTGCGGACGGCGCCGCCGATCGAGGAGCCCACGCCGCTCCCGCTCGATGACGCAGAGGCCGCGATGAAGGCTCAGATGGCGCAGCTCAGCCGGGGGATGCGATGACGCGCGACGAGATCTTCAGGGCGATGCTCGGCCTCATCCCGCAGGCCGAGCGAGACGCGGTCAACAGCCCGACCACGAAGCCGGTGTACGAGGCGTGCGCGCAGGGGCTGGCCGTCCTCTCCGAGCGGAGCCGGCGGCGGCGCCAGGCCAGCTACATCGCCCCGCACAGCCTGCAGACCCACCCGCCCGCCGGCTTCCCGGTGACGGCCAAGCTCGCCCTGACGCTCAACCGCACCGGCAGCACGGACCGCGCCCTCTACGTCGCCGCCCGCCGCCTCGCGGTGCTGGGGCCGAGCGGGCGCACCTTCGTCAACGTCGACCCCATCGAGTGGGCCCGGCGAGACGAGAGCTCGTCGCGCGAGGTGATGTTCGAGTGCGCCACCGTCCGCGGCGTCGCCATCCCCGGCGAGTGCGGCAACCTTGACTTCCTCGCCAACGACGACCTGAACGTCCCCAAGGGCCTCCCGGCGGGCTGGTTCATGCCCGACCACCTCGCCCTCGAAGACGCGAGCCGCGGGCGCTCCAAGGGCGGCGCGTCGTTCATCATCACCAGCGGGCAGTCGACCATCAAGGACAGCGGCATCCCGAGCACCTTCGAGGCGGAGGACCCGAACCTCTACGTCGAGATCCTCTTCTCGTCCGACCCCGCCAACATCGGCAAGCTCTACCGCATCCAGCAGCACCTGTGGCCCGGCGTGGAGGAGCCCGCGGGTAGCAACATCCGCCCGGGCTACGCGGTGCTCGACGACCAGAACGTCCGCGAGCGCTGGCAGGCTGTGGTGCAGGACGACGGCGGCGTGTTCACGGATTACACCGCGGCCGCCAACGACCTCGCCGAGAACGACCTCCCGCTGACCCCCGCGGTCCCGGTCGTCAACGACGCGCTCTACTTCGGCTCGCCCTACCCCATCAACAAGATCGGCCTGCGCGTCGACACGGCCGGCGCCGGCGTCTACACGATCGCCTGGGAGATCTGGGATGGCTTCTCCTGGTTCACGCCCGCTGGCCTGCAGGACGGCACGGTCGGCTTCACGAACCCGGGGAGCAGCTACGTCTCGGTCCTGAACCTCACCACGCAGGTGCCCACCACCGTCAACGGCCTGCTGGCGTTCTGGGTCCGCGCGCGCGTCTCGGCGTTCACCAGCATCACGACGCCACCGGTCGGCGGCTACAGCTTTCCGCTGACCTGGCAGCAGTTGGCGACCGAGGACGGCTCGGTCGAATGGGCGGTCCGCGACTTCAAAGACCTCGGCGTCGAGATCACCAGCGCGCGGCATGTCAGCCTCGGGCGAGACGATGACCTCGGGCTTATCGGCGACGGCCGCAACATTCACCCCGCGGCCGGCGAGACGCAGGAGGCATTCCGCGCCCGCATCTTCAAGATCCCCGACGTGGTCTCGCCCAACGCGCTGACCAGGGTGCTCAATCGCATCCTCGCGCCGCTCCACAAGACCGGGCGCATCGTCGACACCGGCGACGAGGTCAAGGGCTTCTTCCTGGATGTCGACGCGTTCGACTACTACACGCCCGGCGACATCTACCCCGAGAACAAGTGGAAGCTCCTGCTGAGCACGTGGGAGGCGTACGGCTTCTTCTACGCACAGGTCCCCTGGGTCGGCGACGGCGACTTCGGGATGTTCTACGACGAGGGCCCCGTGTACCTGCTCCCCGACAAGGGCACATACATCGGCCCGGCCTACGATGAGGGCTGCTACGACGGCTTCTCGCCCTTCGCCGCCTCGAACGTCTACAAGCTGATCTACAACGAGATGGAGCGCCGCAAGGGCGGCGGCATCGCCTTTGCCATCCTCCCCGACGCGAGCCTGAACACGCCATGACGCAGACCTACCCGACGATGCAGTGGAACACCCGCGAGCGGGCGCTCTCCAACGACCTCAACAAGCAGGCCCGCCTCGTCAGCCGAGGCATCACGGAGACCGCCACCGCGATCGTCTCCGGCACGCTGCGCAAGGCCGGCATCTTCGGCGCCGGCTTCCTCGTCACGCCGATGGCCGGCACGATGAAGTCGACGATCTCGCCGGGCACGGCGCTGTTTGTCGACGGCGTCTCGGTCTACCCGGACTCGACCGTCCAGTGGGTGGAGTCGACGGCCATCCGCGAGGTCACGCATGAGGCGTCGGACGCGTCGACGCGGTTCGACGTCGTCGAGATGCGCCCCGGCACCATGACCGTCAGCACCGAGCCGCGCGACGAGTTCAACCCCGTCACTGGCACCTTCGTCGTCACCAACATGGTGAAGGAGGTCACGAGCTATCCGGAGTTCCAGGTCCGCAAGGGCACCCCGAGCGCAACGCCGTCGATCCCCGCGGGCGTCGCCGGGTGGATGCCGCTCGCCTACGTGCGCGTCGTCGGCAACGCCGTCTCCGTGGTGGCCACCGACGTCGTCTACTGCCGGCCGATCCTCGATGCTGCCGATGGCCTCGGCTACGTCGACCCCACGACCGTCCGGTACGCCTCCAGGGTCCGCGGTGGCGGCCTCGCGGCGGCGGGCGGCAACACCACGGCCACGGTCGCCACGGCCCTGTCTGGGCGCTTCCCGGGGGCGTTCCACAACTTCCGGGCGGACCCCAGCACCGAGGCCAAGATGTCGACGCTGGTCATCGACGGCGGGGTCCTGCCGGCGGCGAGCTGCGCCCTGTACTTCTACGCCGTGCCGCCGCCGTACCCCGCCGGCTACAGCACCTCGCTCGCACCGCGCGAGCTCTGGACGCCGACCGTGGACCTGCTCTACGGGTCAAACGCGGGCTTCACCAACGCCGGGCGCCAGGAGGGCTGCATCATCGTGCCATCGGAGAATGCTCCGACGCTCACGACGCAGGCCGGCGCGCCCGCGACGGGTGGCACCGCCAGCATCAACCACACCTTCTTCGCCGCCGGCGCCTCGTCCAGCGACCGCGCCAACTGGGTGTATATCGGCGCCGTCAGCTATGACCAGGGCCTCAACACATTCAACGCGCAGACGTACATCGGCGGGCGGGTGTCGACCATCCTGAAGCCCGGCAAGGACTACTTCGCCGCCCTGCCGATCGCCGTCGACACCGCCTACAACATGTGGACCGAGCCAACCGGCACGACCGTGGTCCGCTGGCCGACGACGGCGCGCAACATCTCCGTGCAGTTCGTGGCCACCATCGGCGCCGCCGGCTGGCATGAGATCGGCGCGGTCGACTCGGCCTCAACGGCGCTCGCGCAGGTCGGCGGTCACGCGTACGTGCTGCCCAACAACTCGCTGGCCGGCAGGTTCTGCTCGCACAACGCGGACATGGTCGTGGACAACAGCGGGCAGTTCACCATGAAGTTCGCCACCCACAGCGGCGCGACCACGGCCAAGGTCTACGGCCGGCACTACCAGGACTCGGTCATCGCGGGCAGGTGACGGTCACGCCGTCGACGAGGCAGCAATCCTCCTCGAACGGCACCCCACAGCCCGTGGTCATGCAGAGCACGGGCTGGCCGTCGCAGCCGACACACATGGGCGCCTCGCTGACGGCGCAGACGTTGTCGTAGCCGTCGAGCACGCCGTGGACGGCGCAGCAATTGGGGCCGGCCTCCGTGGGCGCGGCCTCGCTGTCTTCTCGGTCCTCCGTGTCCGTGGCGGAGGCGATGCACATGTTGTCGTCGGAGGTGCTGCAGGCGCTGATGAACAGGCAGAGCAAGATGAGGCGGTGCATGGTCGTGGTCTTCTTTCAGTAGAGGCCGCAGTGCTGCGGCTCCGGAAACTGGGTGTCGATCCAGCGCCCCGCGTAGAGGCGCATGCTGTGGCCGGGGGCGACCTCGGCGATGTCGGTCTCCAGCGCGACCACCCCGCCAACCCCCTCGATGCCTTCGAGGTTCTCGTCTCCGAAGATGACGGCGGCGAACGGGAGCGCCGAGCTGGTGACGAAGAGGCCGACGCCCACCGCGGCGGCGCTGGTCGGCGCAGGGATCTGGGGCGCGAAGGCGGAGGCCATGGTGAAGGTCGGCGAGGCGTTGTTCGGGCTGCTCTTGGAGCCGCCGATGGTGATACAACCGTAGCCGGGGATGGCCTTGGCCGGGGCGAGGCCCAGCGATGAGGTCCACTCGCCGGCCTTCGTCCAGCGCAGCGCCACGCCACCGAGGGGCATGGCGGAGGCGCAGCGGTTGTAGACGTTGACCCACTGCCAGCCCGAGGCGGGGCCGGTCGTCGGCTTCACCAGCACCTCCTCGATCACGAGGCAGGTGGCGGGTGACGGGGCCGGCTTGAAGTCGCGGTCCTCGACTTCATCGGTGTCGCAGCCGGCGAGCAGGAGCAGGAGTGCGGGGATGGTGAGCCTGTGCATTGCGACATGTCCTTTCGGTCAGCACGCCGCGATGAGCTCGCACTCGGCTGGGATCTCGGTGCACGGCGCGGCGAGCAGGGCGGCGGCGCAGGCCTTGTACTCGCAGAGGGTGATGTCGCAGCCAGCGACGGCGCCGATCACCTTCTCGCAGGACGCGGCGCTCGGCGGGCTCGTCGAGCAGGTCTCAGGGCGGCCCCACGGGTGGTCGATGCAGAACTGCTCGGCGAAGCTGCCGAGGCTCTCCGTGCTCGCGCACTCGACGGGCACGGTGAGCTCGCAGCAGCCCGCGAGAGAGCCTCTGCACTTGGCTCCGAGCTCGTCGCAGTGCTTGCCACCATTCAGGTTGCAACTCGTGACAGCGTCGTCACAGGCTGCGCAGGGGGCCGTCTCGCAGAGCTTCGTGTTCAGGTTGCACCCGAACTCCGACGCGCCCGCGTCCAGGCACACGTCATTGAAGTCCTCGCAGAAGTCGACCGGACACAAGGACGGCGTCGCGGTGAGCGATTGTGGGGTGCGTGAAGCCCCGGAATCGGGGGCGCTCGGCCCCTGTAAAAGCGCGTAAACAATTGCAAAAACGGTGTTCGGCAGCATGTTGTCTCTCCTGCCAAGCAGACGCGTCTTTTGCAAGCATGTTCATTGGTCGCTGGAAGATCGGTGCAGAGGTAGGGTGGTCTGCATGCTGACCGAATACGACGACGGCGTGATCCGCATCGTCCATTTGCAGGGGTTTCTACAGGGGCCGAACTTCCCGCGCGACCTAGACGGCGACGATGCGTTCACGCGAAAGCCCGGCCGCGTCATCGAGCAGGCCATCTTTCACCACAGCGCAGGCGGCTTCTACGACGGCCTCAAGGCGGTTGAGAGAATCGCTGAGTACGCCATCGCGCCGCCGGTCTATGAGCGCGACGCCGAGGGCAAACTCGTCCTCCGCAACGGCCGACGCAAGCTCATCGGGGGCGGGCGGGGATGGCCCGGCGTCCCCTACACCTTCGTGATCCCCGCGCGCCCGGCCTACGAGGACGGCCGGCTCGTCCTGTATCGGATCTGGGACGACGAGTGGCAGACCTGGCACACGGGCGGAATCCACAACCGGCATGGCGTCGGGATCTGCATCGGGGGCTGGTACGCAAGCCGGCACGACCTGCTCGCGCAGCACGCCAAGCCGCAGCCGACCGAGGAGGCGATGATCTGCGCCGACCACCTGGCCGACTACCTGCTGGACCGCTACCGCCTGAAGCCCAGCGCGGACACGCTCACCAGCCACGCCGAGTGCGGCAAGCCGGCCTGCCCGGGCGACTTCGTCGAGAACTGGGTACGCACGAAACGCGGCGACCAGCCGATCGTGGTCCTGGGTCCGGCGCAGGAGGACGCCCGCCCGCTCACCACCGTCCGGCAGATCCAGGAGGCCCTCGTCGAGCTCGGCTACAGCCCGGGGACCGTCGACGACCGCTGGGGGCCGCGGACGGCGAACGCCCTGCGCGCGTTCCAGGCGGCGCAGGGCATTCGGGCGGACGGCATCTTCGGGCCGGTCAGCCGCCTGTCGATGCGGCAGGCGCTGGCGCGGCGATGAAGGACGAGGCGGTCCGGATCGACCATGGCCGCTCGATCTTGATGCTCGCCGCGATCGCGGCGGCGAGCTGCGCCGGCTCCACGTAGAGCGTCGAGCCGAACTCCGGCACCAGCGTCTGGTTGAGGATGTGCAGGAGCCGGGGGTTCGGCGTGGCCCCGGCCGGGACGATGGCGAACAACTCGGTCGGGGGTGGGATCCGCGTCGTCACCTCAGCGAGGTCGCGCAGGAGGTAGTCCTCGTCCGTGAGCTCGGCGGCGAACAGGGAGGACACGTCGAGCACCAGCCGGCTCGGGACCATCGGCCAGGCCTCATCCCGGACCGCGCCGATGATGGCGATCTCCCAGTAGCGCTGCAGTCCGAGACCGAGCGCCCGCCCGCGCGGCCCGGTGAGCTCGCTCGGGGCGACGATGACCTCGGAGACCGGGTGCCGCTCGTAGGCGATGGCGAGGGCCTCCACGGCGTCGTCCGGGTCGTCCTCGGGGGCGAGCGCGGCGTGGACGCAGAGCTCGCCCTGATGGGCGCCGGCGGGGAAGGGGAGGATGGAGTGCTTCACGGGCTCTCCGTGGGCGGGAGATTGAACACCGGCTGGCCACCGACGCCCCAGCCGACGTGGAGCGCATAGCTGGGCCCCAACCCAACGCTGCTGTCCCCGATGTCGTAGCTGACCTGGCAGAGCAGCCCGAACATGGCATGCGGGATTCGCCCGATGGTGCTGTCATCGAGCTCGCGCACCAAATCGAGCAGGCACCGTGCAACCTCGGCGTCGAGGCCCCAGACTCGATCGGGGGAGATGTACTGGTAGCCCTCGGGTGGCTCCTGTGGGTCTCCGCGGCTCGTCCCTTGCTGGACGGTGAACTCCACCCAGCCGTGCGGGCAGATGGCGGCGATCGAGGTGGGGTCGTCGGGGCAGGGGAGGTTCTGCCATGGGCCCCACTTCACAGTTGACGGGTTCGCTGCGGCTGGTTCGAGCATGCCCGTGCGACGACGAGCGGTCGCCAATGTTCACGCACTCGGCGGCGACTGCCGGGCCGGGTCGCCGCCGTCGCGGACGCCCAGCGCGGGCACGTCGCGGAAGCCGAAGCGGGCGAGCAGGTGGGTGGCCTGCGCCCGGCGGAACGCCTGCGCCTTGTTGGACAGGCTCTCGAACGGCACATGGATGGGGCCGTTGGCGAGGGCGGCAGTGTGGATGTGGCCAGCGAGCCAGTCGACCGCGTCTGCGAAGGGAACGCTGCCGGTCGCCGGGCACCACGGCTCGACGATGGCGAGCAGGCTCGTGGCGGTGGAGAGGAGGGCCTCCTGGGTCTCGACGTAGAGGTCGGCGAACTCGGTGGCGATATCGCCCGCGGCGATGACGTGGGCGCGGCTGGCATCGTGGAGCAGGCCGGCGAGGAGGATGGGAGCAGTGATCGAGTGCATGGTGGTGGTGTGCCGGGAGGCGGGCCGATCGATCAAGCCCTGGCCAACCGTTGATCCAACTCGACGAGCTGGAAGTCACGCCGGTGCTGCTGAGTGAGGCCGGCGACGTCGAGGAGGACCGCGCGCGTCTTCCCGCGACCCACGAGGTAACAGGCGGGGAAGAACCCGGGGAGCGCTGGGCCTTTGAACTGCGGGCGCCCCTGGATCGCCTGGCAGAGCCACCGGCGCAGTTGGGCCGCCTCGAAGCCGGGTGGACGGGCCTCGTGTTCAGGTCAGGCGGTAGCCGCCGTCTGCGTCGACGAAGCCGCGGATGAAGCCCGCCTCGTCGCGCAGGATGAGCGGGACCGACCTCACCCGCACCCTCGCCAGCGCGCGGGACCTGGCTCGCGACCTCGGGGCCTCGTCCGCCTGCGCGAACCAGTGCTCGGCGGCCTCGTGGGCGGGGTCGACGGTGATCGCGTAGATGGTCTCGGCGGGCTCGGAGGGGAAGGGCTGCATGGCGGTCTCCTCGGGTCAGGTGGCGGGGTTGATGAGGTGGGTGACGAATTCGCGGGTGCGGTCGACGTTGAAGGCGGCCCACGAGCGGGCGACCTCGAACTCGTTGCGATCGGCGGTGTCGAGGGCGAACGCCTCGCCAATCGCCAGCTTGGCGGCGTCGCTGCGCTTGAAGAAGTCGTCTGCCTCGGGCTGCGTCATGTCGGCGGTGATCTCTGCGTCGATCGCGTCGTAGGCCGCGAGGGCGGCACGGGTGCGGGTCAGACTGGCGCGGGTGGTGATCGTGGGCATGGCTAGGCGGATTTCTTGAAGGTGGCGAGGAAGGACTTGAGCGCCGAGCCCTGCTCGATGATGCTCGACGTGCATTTCGTGCACTTGAGCCACCGCCCGCCGTCCTCGATGCAGAACGCCTGTTCGGGCGTGGCCGGCTCGTACGGGACCATCCGCCCGTGTTCAGTAGTGGCGGGACAGAAGGGCCATTTCTTGCTGGGTTTGCTGGTGCTCACACCGCGAAAGCCCCGCACCTTGCGAGTGCGGAGCGGGATGCGGCGCGGGATGCAGCGGGGCCGGTCAGTACCCGCGCCCCTCCGCCCGGTCGGCACACTCGTCGCACTGGTAGGCTCGGAGGGCTTGGCGCCGGCGGGTGCTGCAGAGCCACGGCCCACGCGCGGGG
>NZ_CALAYQ010000060.1:0-3229 GCF_937894855.1 uncultured Zoogloea sp. | reverse complement strand
GTTCGTCACTCAGGACGATAGGGTACAGGGGTGGGAGATGTGTGTAATGGGATGCCTCAGACGGCCATCAACAAATACTTTGAGTACTACAAGATCGACGCCACCGACGCAGATCTGCCAATCGAGTTCTTGCAGCACCCGTTGACGCTGAGAATTTTCTGCGAGGTGGCGAACCCTCGTCGCCAGCACGTTGTCGGGGTGGAGGCGCTGCCCAGTTCGCTTGCAAGCTTGTTCGAAGAGCACTTCAACAAGGTTGCCGCAAGAGTCGCTGAGCTTTCACCAACGGCGCATCGCATCTATCAGGATGAAGTCCAAGATGCGCTGCTGAATATCGCACGCCTTCTCTGGGAGGGCAACGCGAGAAGTGTAGAGTTCCAAGCTGCACGGATGGCAGTTGGAGACTCGGGGCGTTGGGACTCCAGCGTCATTCGCGCGTTGGAGTCAGAAGGCGTCCTCATTCGAACGACTTCTGAAGAAGGCGGCCAAGGAATCACGTTTTCATACGATCTGATGGCTGGACACATCATGGCGCGTCACCTGCTTGCCAGGCCGTCCTTGGTGCAATGGCTGGAAAGCGATGAAGGACGCGCGCAGTTCCGATTCCGTGAGCCTGGATCGCATACCTTCGCCTTTGACGTGTTCCGGGCCCTGGTTGGCCTGTATCCGCAACGTTTTGCCAGGCGCCAGCTTTGGCAAGACTTGTCGGACGAAAAACTCGTCATGAACGCGCTTTTATTGACCGCGCAATCAGACCCAAGGCACATCGGGCGAGAAACGGTGGATCGGTTCGCGTGCGCAATGCGGGAGTCAAAGCAGTTCGCGCGGCTTGCCTTCAACAGACTTTGGAGTACTAGGGCAGCGCGGGCACATCCTTTTGACATGGATTTCTTGCACAGCGTGCTCTTGGCCATGCCCAATACGCAGCGCGATCTTTTCTGGTCGGAGTGGGTTCGCGAGAGGTCTGAGGAAGTTGAAGACGATTTCAAATTCCTGTCGACCAGATGGAGGACGGGTAGCCTAAACGAACGAGAGATTCGGCGGGCGCGCTGGGTGATGTGGACGCTGACCTCGACGTCCAGAAGCCTGCGGGACCTGGCCACCAAGACCTTGTACGAATTCGCCTCCAAGCGGCCCGCGGAGTTTTTTCGGCTGGCAGTGGAGGCAATTGTCGTTTCAGACCCATATGTCCCCGAGCGGATGTTTGCCGCGACCTACGGTGCAGCACTGACCACTTGGTCGGATACCAATGCTGTGGAAATGCGTGAGGCACTGGCTAGAGTCGCTCGTGAGATTTATCAGGCCATGTTCGCGCCTGGCGCGACGCATCCTACTTGGCATGCTCTATATCAGCAGTACTGTCTGGGAACCATTGCCATTGCAAGGATGGTTGCCCCGACTTGCTTGTCTGAGGACGAGGCAACTCATCTCCTTCCACCGTTTAGCCATCTGCCCAGTCCGTTTGAGAACATGCCGCAGTACAACCCCGCGTTCATCGAACGTGCGAAGCGCGCGGCGATTGGAATGGACTTTGGTAACTACACAATAGGGAGATTGATTCCAGATCGTTGGAACTACGACTACGAAAACCCCGATTACCAGCGTGTGTTGCCGGCAATCGTCTCGCGAATGCTGGCGCTTGGCTATGACCCCGAACAGTTCGAAGCTGTTGACCGGCAAATGAACTCCAGCCCTCGAATGGGAAGCGACAAGCACAAGGTCGACCGATACGGGAAGAAGTACGGCTGGATTGCCTATTTCGAGATGTGGGGTGTCCGGTACGCGCAGGGCCTCCTCGCCGAGGAGTGCAGCGCTCGCCCCTCAGATGCCGACATCGATCCAACGTTTCCACTTGAGGCCGCGAGCATCGAACTGCAACTCCCAGACTTGTTCAGCGGTCAGCCTACGGGTACTGGCGACTGGGTGGTGAGAGGTCCGCAACCTGACTACTGCGGCATCCTTCAGATCGCGGAGATTGATGGCCTGACGGGGCCGTGGGTCGTACTTGACGGGTTCCTTGAACAGAACGCTCCCACCGATGACCGACAGGTCTTCACCTTCCTCCGAGGTGTTCTCGTGGACAGCGGAGAAGTCGAACGCCTGAGCACGTCGTTCACTGGTCTCCAATATCCCGGTAATGACGCCATTCCGGAAGGACCAAGCTACTACTACACCTATGCGGGGGAGATGCCTTTCTCCTCGATTCCGGGACTGCCTGTCGCTGATGAGCAAGAGGGCGACCGAGCCGAATGCATGGTGTCTGCTGAACGGTGGTCAAAAGATGGCGTCGCGGTTGACATCCCAGTGCAGAAGTATAACTGGGAGAGCTACCATAGCGTGGAGAACCAGAACAGTGGTGCAAGCCTGCCCTCTAAACTGGTCTGTGAAGCATTGAATCTCAGGTACCGTGCCAACAAATGGGATCTGCACGATGCTTCAGGCGTGGCGTCCCTGTACCGCGAAGTCGGCGAGTATGGATCGCAAATCAGTGGTTCTTTCAGCTATCTGCGTCGTGACCTTCTTGATAGCTACTTGACGCAGTCTGGCAAGGCGCTGGTGTGGCTCATGTGGGGAGAGCGTGGCGTTCATCACCGGTCATCCGAGGCGCACAACCTGCACGAGTACTGCGCGGACCATCAGCATATTCATAAGCGTATTTACGTCTATCAGCCGGTTTCGAGCACTCAATCGTAGACCGATCAACCGAGGGGACGCCGCCATTCTTGGACGCAGTAAACGCTTATACAGGACATGGAACCGGCGGCGGATTCAGTATTCGGAATGGACGAGCCGTTTGACGGTCTGACCGAGTCGCTGCACGCACGAATGTGTTCGATTGGATCGAGTTGTTTTACAGAGCGTCAGAAATTTCAACTTCACTTGCGTCATCGGAGAAACAGCCTTGTCAGCTCTCTACGCTCACGGTCCGCAGCATTGTCGGCTATGTTTTAGCGGTCGCGAAGCGACCGTTTCCTTCGGCGAGTGGCGCCTGCATAACAACCCAGGCTATTTCGGAAGCGCCACCCCAACTACACTTGTTCTCGGCTTCTCCAAGGGAGTAAATCAGAATCGCGTCGCGGAGACTGGGAACTTCGAGCGAGTTGCGTTTGCAGGGGCACGCCACCGTTTGCAGACAGTTTTGGTCGTGCTTGGGCTAATGCCAAACGACAGATCAATCGTAAGCGTCGTCCCGCCCCCGTCTTGACGCCTCAGACCTTCAGCCTCTCCAAGC
>NZ_CALAYQ010000059.1:0-1047 GCF_937894855.1 uncultured Zoogloea sp. | reverse complement strand
TCACCTCCGACCCCTTCGCGGGCGTCGCCGGCGACGAATACATCGACCCGCGCCCGTGGTGCGAGGTGCTGCGCCAGTGGAGCACCTTCCACCCCGAGTTCGCCTTCCTGCCGCGCAAGTTCAAGATCGCGGTGAATGGCGCCGGACAGGACCGCGCCGTCATCCAGTGCCACGACATCGGCCTCGAGCTCAAGCGCGATGCGGCCGGCGAGATCGGCTTCCGCGTGCTGGTCGGCGGCGGCATGGGCCGCACCCCGATCATCGGCGAAGAGATCACCGATTTCGTGCCGTGGCAGCACATCATCACCTACTGCGAAGCCATCCTGCGCGTCTATAACCGCTATGGCCGCCGCGACAACCTCTACAAGGCGCGCATCAAGATTCTGGTGAAGGCCCTGGGCATCGCCGAGTTCAAGCGTCAGGTGGAAGCGGAATGGGAATTCGGCAAGAACGGCCCGAACACCCTCACCGAAGCCGAAGTCGCCCGCGTTGCCGGCCACTTCACCACCCCGGCCTACGAAACCCTGCCCGCCGAAGACGCCGGCTACGCCGCCCAGCGCAGCGCCAACCCGGCCTTCGCCGCCTGGGCCCGCCGCAACGTGCTGGCCCACAAGGTGCCCGGCTACGCCATCGTCGTGCTGTCGCTGAAAGACCCGAAGCGCGCCCCTGGCGACATCACCGCCGAGCAGCTCGATCTGGTGGCCGACTGGGCCGACGCCTACAGCTTCGGCGAGATCCGCGCCACCCACGAGCAGAACCTCGTGCTCGCCGACGTCAAGCAGTCCGATCTCTTCGCCATCTGGGAAAAGGCCCGCGCCACCGGCCTCGCCACGCCCACGTTCGGCCTCCTGACCGACATCATCTGCTGCCCCGGGGGCGATTTCTGCGCCCTGGCCAACGCCAAGTCGATCCCCATCGCCAACGCCATCCAGGCCCGTTTCGACGATCTGGATCACCTCTACGACATCGGCGACATCGAGCTCAACATCTCGGGCTGCATGAACTCCTGCGGCCACCACCACGTGGGCCACATCGGCATCCTCGGCG
>NZ_CALAYQ010000058.1:0-29440 GCF_937894855.1 uncultured Zoogloea sp. | reverse complement strand
AGCACTGGATTGTGATTCCAGGTGTCACCGGTTCGATCCCGGTATGTCGCCCCAAGCAACACAGCGAAAGCCCCGAGAAATCGGGGCTTTCTGCTTTTCGGCGCTGCCGTCTTCCCGTGCGTCTTCTCGCCTGACCGGATTCAGGCGGTCTTCGGTGACCGCCGGGTGACAGGCGTCGCAACAACGACGCCGCGCGGGGGCTGTTTCGCACCGTTGCCCGATGCGACGCCATGGTTTCAGCCTCCCTCTTCCGCTTCCAGTCCCTTGATCCGCCGGTAGAGCGTACGCTCGCTGATGCCCAGCCGCGTGGCCAGCGCCTTGCGCGAGCCGGTGTGGTTGCGCAGGGCGGCGGTGATTTCCTCATCGCTGGGCGCGGCGGTTTCAGGCGTGGGGGCGGGCGCTGCCGGCAGGTTGCCGCGCACGGTGGCGGCGGGCTGCAGGAGTTCATCGGGCAGGTGGTTCGGCTTGATGGTGTCGCCGTCGCACAGCAGGCTGGCCCGTTCGAGGATGTTGCGCAGCTCGCGCACGTTGCCCGGGTAGTCGTAGGCGACGAGGCTGGCCAGCGCTTCGGGGGCGATGCGCAGCTTGCGCTCCGGCGCCACGCGGCCCAGGAGCACCTCGGCGAGCAGCGGGATGTCGTCGCGGCGGTTGCGCAGGGGCGGCAGGCCGATCGGAAAGGCATTCACGCGGTAGAACAGATCCTGGCGGAACTGGCCGTTCTCGACGAGGGTTTTCAGCGGGCGGTGGGTGGCGGAGATCAGCCGGATGTCGGCCCGGATGAGTTCGGTGCTGCCTACCCGCCGGTAGGTGCCGGTTTCCAGCAGGCGCAGCAGCTTGACCTGCATGGTGAGCGGGATGTCGCCCATCTCGTCGAGGAAGAGCGTGCCGCCGCTGGCGGCTTCGACGAGCCCGATCTTGCGGGTGTTGGCGCCGGTGAAGGCGCCTTTCTCGTGGCCGAAGAGTTCGCTCTCGAAGAGGGTTTCGGTGAGGCCCGAGCAATCCACCGCGACGAAGGGCCGGTCGGCGCGCCGGCTGGCGTCGTGGATGGCCTTGGCGGCGAGTTCCTTGCCGGTGCCGGATTCGCCCTGCAGGAGTACGGTGGCTTCCGACGGCGCCACCCGGGCGACCAGCTCGAGCATCGCCCGGAAGGCCTGGGAGCGGCCGATCAGGCCCTTGTCGTCGGCAAACCCGCGGGCCACCGGCAGCGGTTCGAGCTTCTCGATGAAGTAGGCGATCTCGCCCTGGGCGTCGCGTACCGGCGACAGCTCGATGTTCTCGTAGCTCTCGCCAGACGAGGTGTGGTGCAGATGGACGACCCGCTCCCGCTGGCCGGAGATCAGGCTGCGCGCGAGCGGGCAGGATTCGCCGGCCTGGTCGCAGGGCACCGGGTAGCGGTGCGAGACCTCGTAGCACTTGCGCCCGATGAGATCCTCCGGCCGCCCGCAGTTGGCCCGGTAGGCCGCGTTGGCCGCCAGGATGCGGTAGCTGCGGTCGCACAGGATGTGGGGCTCGGGCAATGAGTCGAGGAAGGAGACGAGCTCGGGCAGGGGATGGACGCTGGCGGTCATGGGGAGGCTTCTGCCAAGTAGACTGCCAGATGCTGTCATGGCGGTGTCTGGCGGTCAATCGGTGTCATCGCGGAGATTCCGCGGCGCCCAGCAGGTGACTGTGAAAAAAGGGATTTCCGGGCCCGGCGCGGGTTGGCACGGGGCTTGATTGGGTTTGCACATCGGGGGTGAAAGGCGGCAGGCTATGGCGTTGCTGATCCAACCCCTTTCATCTGCCCTCAAGAGGAGAGCCGTTTGATGATGACCCGCTTGTTTCGATCGTTTCGGGCGCTGTTCGTGCTGGGTGCGCTGCTGCTTGGCATGGAGGCCATGGCTGCGCCGCTCGCCCCTGGTGCGGTTTTTCCGGTGCTGAACCTGGAGGATCAGCACGGCAAGGTGCTGGCGGTGCCGGCTGGGACGCGGGTGGTGCTTTTTGCCGCTGACAAGACGGCGAGTGATCTTGCCAACGCCTTGCTGGCGGCTCAGCCTGCTGGCGTGCTGGATCGGCTGCAGGCGGCCTATCTGGCCGACATCAGCGCGATGCCCGCGGTGATCACCCGCATGTTCGCGCTGCCTGCCCTGCGCGCGCTGCCTTTCCGGGTGGGGCTCGCGCGGGACGCGTCGCTGCTGGCCGATGTGCCACGTCAGCGCGGCGCGGTGTCGGTGATCCGGCTGTCCGAGGGGCGGGTCGATCGCATCGATTTCGCCAGCGACGAGGTGCAGCTCAGGTCGGTCCTTGGCCTTCAGTAGCGTTTTGCGGAGCCCTGCCATGCGCTGGAAATCCTGTTCGCACCGGTTGGGACATGCGGCGCGGGGTGCTCCGGTTGGTGCAGAACTCCGACTTCGCGCCTCAGATCCAGGCCGAGCGGAGTCACCGCGGACCTGGCCGTAATTTCAGACGGGTTCCCGTCTGCTGAAAGGCTGGCACAACAGCGGCCTGTCGCCACGCCCGAAGATGAATCCGGAAGAGATGTATCGCCATGAACCCGACTGAGTTGCCATCCATCGAGCCCCCGCCCATAAATCAAGCTGCTGCACCATCCCACTCCCTCGCCCACCTGCCGGTGGCGCTGTTTTCCACCGTGATGGGCATTGCCGGTCTGGCCCTGGCTTGGCAGAAGGCTGCCCGCCCGCCTGCTTGGCTGGCCGGCAGCCGTTGGGCAGGGATTGGTCTGGGTGGCGAGTGCCGTGTTTGTCGTGGTGGCCTTCGCCTACCTCGTCAAATGGCTGCGTCATCCGGATGCGGTGCATGCCGAGCGGGCGCATCCGGTGAAGATGAACTTCGTGCCCACTATTTCGATCGGCATCCTGCTGCTCGGTGTCGCCTGGCAACCGGTGGTGCCGGCGTTCGCCAGCGGGGTGTGGGTGGTTGGTGCTGCGCTGCATCTGGCGCTCACGCTGATCACGATGAGCGCCTGGATCCACCATACCCACTTCGAGGTGCAGCATCTCAACCCGGCGTGGTTCATCCCGGTGGTGGGCAACATCATCGTGCCGTTGGGCGGCGTGCATTTTGCGCCGCTGGAGTTGTCGTGGTTCTTCTTCAGCATCGGGCTGGTGTTCTGGATCGTGCTGCTGGCGGTGGTGATGTACCGGCTTTTCTTCCATGCGCCGCTGGCCCTGCGTCTCACCCCGACCCTGTTCATCCTGCTGGCCCCGCCGTCGGTGGGCTTTGTGGCCTATACCGGGCTGACCGGCGGACTCGATGCCTTTGCCCGCGTCCTGTATTACACGGCGCTGTTTCTGGCGCTCCTGCTGGCAAGCAATGCGCTGCGTTTCTACCGGCTGCCGTTCTTCGTGTCGGCCTGGGCGTACTCGTTTCCGTTGGCCGCGCTCACGACGGCCACGCTGCGGATGGCGGAGCTCTCCGGGCTGGATTTCTTCGTCTGGCTGGGCAGCGGCCTCCTGGGGGTGACCAGTGTGGTCATCGCGCTGCTTGCGGTGCGAACCGTGCGGGCGGCGGTCGCAGGTGAGCTCATCGCCGGAGAGTGAGCTGGCTGACAGTGTCGGCTGTCATGGCAGGGGTGCTGGCAGATCAGGTGGCAGAGCCCGTACCCTCTGCAAGGCGGGTTGATTCTTCAAGGTGTTGATTTATTGGGTGGTTTTATTCTTGGGTGGGCTGGCACGGATGTTGATATGTCCAGCCTGACATCACAGAGGCTCCGCTTGTCCCGCGAGCCCCCAACGGAGAGAACCCCATGTCCAGCAATAACCTGTCCCCTGCCGGCTGTAGCGTCGGTGCACCGTGCAACCCCTCCCGCCGATCCCTGCTGATCGCCACCGCCGGTGCCGGCGGGGCGCTGGCGGTGGGTGCGGCTGTGCCCTTCGTCGCCAGCCTGACGCCGTCCGAGCGGGCCAAGGCCGCCGGGGCGCCGGTTGAGGTGGATATCGACAAGCTCGCCCCGGGCGAGATGATGGTCGTCGAGTGGCGCGGCAAGCCGGTGTGGATCCTGCGCCGCACGCCCGAGATGCTCGCGGCGCTGGCCAAGGCCGAGCCCAATCTGGCCGACCCGGGATCAAAGGTGGACGCCCAGCAGCCCGAATACGCCCGCAACGCCCATCGCTCGCTGAAGCCCGAGCTCTTCGTGGCGGTAGGCATCTGCACCCATCTGGGCTGCTCGCCGTCGAGCGCCTTCCAGGCCGGCAACCCGGCCCTCGGCGCCGACTGGCCCGGCGGCTTTCTGTGCCCGTGCCACGGCTCCACCTTCGACTTTGCCGGGCGGGTCTTCAAGAGCAAGCCGGCGCCCACCAACCTCGAGGTGCCGCCCCACAAATACCTGTCGGATGCGCGTCTGCTGATCGGTGCGGACGACACCGGCGCGGCCTGACCGGGAGCGCAATCATGAGCAGACACGATCTGGATCATCCTGCGTCGGACCATCCCGACCCGGGGTTCCGCATCCTGTCGCTCGCCACCGGCGTGGTGCTGGCGTTGCTGCTGGTGCTTTTTCCCCGGGTGGCGATGGACCGCTGGGGCGGCGCCGACCCGCTTGCGGCGGGGGTGCTGTTGTGGGCGATGGGTGCCGGCTTTGCCAGCGGCCTGAGCCTGGTGCCCCGGCAGCGGGTGCTGCGTGGCCTGCTGTCGAGCGAGGCCTGTCTGCTGGCGCTGGTGCTGTCCCTGCTGCAGATTGCCAGCCACTGAGGGTGTTGCGATGTACTTCCGGCAATTCTTCGATCCCTGCAGCGCCGCGATGAGCTATCTGATCGCCGACCCGTCCAGCGGGCAGGCGGTGCTCATCGACCCCAACCCCGATCCGTGCCAGGCGCTGGTCTTCAAGGCGCTGCTGGCCGAGCGCCGGCTCGAACTGGCGCTGGTGCTGCTCACCCACGCCCACTGCCCGGCGCTGGACGGGCTGGCCGATCCCTACCCCGGCACGGTGGTGGTGGCCGGCGCTGTGCCAAACGCCGGCGACGGCTTCCGCCAGGCCATCGACGGCGAGATGCTGCATTTCGGCAATGAGGCCATCCGGGTGATCGCCACCCCGGGCCACACGCCGGCCAGCGTGAGCTACCTGTGGCACGACCGGCTGTTCTGCGGCGATGCGCTGGAACTGGGCGGCTGCACCCGGGCCGAGACCGGCGAGGGCGATCCGGGCCGGCTCTACGACTCGGTCGTCACCCGCCTCTTTGTGCTATCGGACGAGGTGCTGGTGTTTCCTGGCCACGATTTTCACGGTCGCACCGTCTCGACCATCGGCGAGGAGCGCCGCCGCAATCCTTACTTCCTGGCCCGTTCGCGGGATGCCTTCGTGGCCGCCTTCCGGGCCCGGCAGCAGGAGGCTTTGGCCCGGCCGGCGTTTGTCGGGGCCGCGCCGCTTCATCACTGAAATCAATCCACAGCGGAGAAAACCCATGTCCCTCCTCATCACCGAAGGCTGCATCAACTGCGACGTGTGCGTGCCCGAGTGCCCCAACGAAGCCATCGCCCAGGGCGACGACATCTACACCATCGACCCTGCGCGGTGCACCGAGTGCGTCGGCCACTTCGACGAAGAACAGTGCGTCCAGATCTGCCCGGTGGACTGCATCGTCCACGACGACGCCCACGTGGAATCCCGCGCCGAGCTGATGGCCAAGTTCGAGCGTCTCGCCGCCTGAGCACGATTTTGCCGTCGTCCGGCGGCCGATTTGCTACGCTTCAGGCAGGGTAGCCTGGAGAGAGCAGGAAGATGGACAGTCTGGAATTACGCAGCCGGATGATCGTGCTGGCCGTTGCGCTGGGCGCGATGGCCGCGCCGGCGTTGGCGGTGAACAAATGTGTGGGTACCGATGGCAGCGTGACCTACACCGATGGCCCCTGCGCTGGCGGCACGACCCAGGCCAAGCGGATCGAGACGCCGCCACGGCTCTCGTACCGGGAAGAGATGGAGGCGCGCCGCCGCAGCGAGCGGGTCGTGGAGGACGCCCGGGCGTTGGAGGCCCGTCAGTCCGCCGAACGGGCAGCCCGCGAGCGCCGTCAGGAGGCCGAGCGTGCCGCCGAGCTGGCTGCCCAGCAGCGTCAGGCGCGCCAGGAGAGCCTCCGCGAGGAGCAGGAGCGCTGGAGTGTGACCCAGCCGGTGGTCCGCCGCTACGTGCCGCCGATCCAGGTGGTGCCGCCCCGGCCGATCATCAAGCCGCCGGAGCCCGAACGGCCGCAGCCGATGCGCTCCTATCCCTTCCGGTAGTTGATTTGTACGAAAAACGGCAACAGTGCGGTGCGCATTGTTGCTGTTTTTGCGTCGAATCGCCGGATGGGTTTTTCAGGCCGTGAGCACCTGCCCGGGCGGCACGGCCGGGTCGAGCACCAGCAGGCGCACCGGCTGATCACCGTGGCGCGCGGCGTGGGCGAGGGCGGCTTCGAGCGGCGCGGCGAGGCGGGCGTCGGCCACCACGATCAGCGTCGGCCGGCGCGGCAGCCAGCGGGAAAGGGCGGCGAGCCGGGGCGCGTCGGCGGTGCCGAGCCAGGCGTCGTCCCACGGTTCGTCGGCGCGGCGGGGCAGGCACCAGGCCAGCGGACGTAGTTGCACGCCGATGCGGTAGAGGATGCCGCCCAGCCGGCTGCGCTCGTCCAGCTGGTGATAGCCGGCGAGGCGGTAGCCGAAGTGGCGCACGGCGGTGGCTTCGCTGGCGGCAACGCGGGCGATGGCGAGGGGCACCGGCACCTTCGGGCGAGCCCACGGCAGCAGCGTCGCGCCGTTACCGGCGCCCTGGGCGGCCCAGTCGGCGAGCTGGCGCGTGAGCGCCGGGTTATCGCGGCGGTCGGCGGCGCCGTCGATGGGCGCCAGCGCGGTGTCGTCGTAGCGCTGGCGCAGGCGGGGCAGGCGCGGGGCCAGGGCCACCACGACGGCCGCGGCGAGGGCAATGCTCAGCACGCGAAGCGGCTCCGCAGTTCGCCCAGGTTGAGCTCGTCGAGGATTGCCTCGAGGCGTTCCATGGCGTTCTTGCGGGGCTGGCCGGTGCGCTTGGCGATGATCAGCTCGTTCTTCATGGAATGCTCCCAGCCGACAAGCTCCGTCACCGTGAGCTGGTAGCCGTGGGCTTCGAGCTGCAGGCAGCGCAGCACGTTGGTGAGCTGGCTGCCGAATTCGCGGGTGTGAATCGGGTGGCGCCAGATTTCGGAGAGGGGCGTCATGCCGAAGCTGGCGTTCTTGTTCTTGCGCAGCACGCTGGCGACTTCGGCCTGGCAGCAGGGCACCAGCACCACGAACTTGGCCTCTTTGGCGAGGGCGAACTGGATCGCGTCGTCGGTGGCGGTGTTGCAGGCGTGGAGCGCGGTCACCACGTCGATGCGCTCGGGCAGGAGGCTGGAGCGGGTGGATTCCTCGACCGACAGATCGAGGAACTGCATCCGCGGGAAATCCAGTTTTTCGGCGAGCTCGCGGGAGCGCTCGACCAGCTCGCGGCGGGTTTCGATGCCGTACACGGTGCCCGCGTCCCGCGCCTTGAGGAACAGGTCGTAGAGGATGAAGCCCAGGTAGGACTTGCCGGCGCCGTGGTCGGCGAGGGTGAGTTCGCCGCCAGCGGCGATCACTTCGTCGAGAAGCGGCTCGATGAACTGGTAGAGGTGATAGACCTGCTTGAGCTTGCGCCGGCTGTCCTGGTTGAGCTGGCCGTCGCGGGTGAGGATGTGGAGCTCCTTGAGCAGCTCGATCGACTGGCCTTCACGGATCTCCGGGTGCTGGGCGGGCTTGGCGGGGGCCGGCGCGGCGCCCGGGCCGGGGCTGCGCTTAGCCATTGCGCTTGGTGTGGGCCATGCCCAGCGCCATCCAGCCGGCGATGCCCATCTTGCTGAGGGTTTCCATGTTGCGCTCGTAGATCATCTCGGCGTCGGGGAAGGCCTCGACGGCCTTGTCGAGGCTGGCCTCGCGGATCAGGTGCAGCGTGGGGTAGGGTGCGCGGTTGGTGTAGTTGGTGATGTCGTCGGGCTCGGTGCCCTCGAACTGGAACTGGGGGTGGAAGCTGGCGATCTGGATCACGCCCTCGAGCTCGTGCTCGGTCACGGCTTCGTCGGCGATCTGGTGCACGTCGTTGAAGTCGAGGAAGTCGGCGAACAGCGTGGGGTGGATCAGGAGCGTGGTGTCGGTGACTTCGGGGTCAACCTCGGCCAGGTGGTCGAGCTCGCGGTCGAGATCCTCGAGGAAAGCGTCGATGTGGCGGGCGCTGCTCACCACGATGCGCACCTGGTTCTTCACGTAGACCGACTTGGCAAACGGGCACAGGTTGAGGCCGATGACGGCCTTTTCGATCCAGTCGCGGGTTTCAGCAATGACTTGTTCGTGGTCCATGGGGTGCTTTCGGGCAGAGTTTCCTTCGAGGGTCGCCATTTTGCCCTGATAATGACGGGTTTTCATTGATTCAACGCACGCCCATGGCTATCCAGTGGTTTCCCGGACACATGACTTCCGCCCGCAAGAAGGCGGCGGAGAGCATGGAACGCATCGACGTGGTCATCGAGGTGCTCGATGCGCGCCTGCCCGAGGCGAGCAGCAACCCGATGATCCGCGAGCTGCGCGTCCATCGTCAGCGGCCCTGCCTGAAGATTCTGAACAAGGCCGACCTGGCCGATCCGGACGTCACCGCCCGCTGGCTGGCGTACTACAACGCCCAGAAGGGCGTGACGGCGGTGGCGCTGTCGTGCAAGAAGCCCGGCGACGTGGCCAAGGTGGTGGGCCTGTGTCGACCGCTGGCGCCACACCGCAACGACCGCCTCAAGCCGCTGCGGATGATGATCATGGGCATCCCCAACGTGGGCAAATCCACGCTGATGAACGCCCTACTCAAGAAGAAGGTGGCCAAGGTGGGCGACGAGCCGGCCGTCACCAAAAGCCAGCAGGCGCTGGATCTTTCACCCACCGCGTCGCTGATCGACACGCCGGGGATGATGTGGCCGAAGATCGAGTTCGACTCGGACGGCTACATGCTGGCGGCGAGCCACGCCATCGGCCGCAACGCGGTGATCGACGAGGCCGTGGCCAACTTCCTGGGCGACGTGCTGCTGGCCCGCTACCCGGCGCTGGTGGCGGCGCGCTACAAGATTCCGGTGGACGGGCTGGACGGCCCGGGGCTGGTGGAAGCCATCGCCCGCCGCCGCGGCTGCCTGCTCAAGGGCGGCGGGCTGGACATCGAGAAGGCCTCGCTGATCCTGCTGCAGGATTACCGCGACGGCGCCATCGGCCGGGTGAGCCTGGAGTCGCCGGAAACCCGCAAGCTGATGCTGGAAGCCCACGCCGAGGCGATGGCCGCGAAGGCGGCGGCCAAGGCGGCTGGCGAGGTGGATGATGCGGAGCCGGACGACGTCACATCATGAGACGAGGGCAGCGAGCGAGGCATCGATGCGGTGGCTTCGCTCTTGATCCTCGCGCGGTACGGTCAGAGAATCCGCATGTACTGAAGCGCCTGCCGGAGTTCGGTTTCAAGGCTTTGGAAGCTAGGCAGCTCTCGCAGGCGCTGCAACGAAACTTGTTCTCCAAGAGCATTCAACATAGGTGAAACGCCCTGTTTCCTTCGGCGGCCGGAGGGCTTCGTCGCAAGAAATGCTTCGTCAAGAGTTCGTTTCGGATCTGATGCTGCCTCAGCTGCTGCGGCGGCGAGGGGCAAGCCCAGATCCCCGGCGGTCTGCGTGGTACCAAATACTTCACGGACGGCGTCTGTATCAAACATCGCCCAAGCCTCTGTCTCGCGGATCGGTATTACTGCGACACCTGCATGAGCCTCACCAAAGGTTTGGTGCAGAAGTGCAATTGCGGGCTCCGTACGCTCCGCTCTAACTTTTGCAGGCGCCGTTTCACCGTCCGAATGTACGAAAAGGACTTGCCAAGCGCCACGAGCTGCTTCTGCTGCGCCGAGGATGCGAACATCACGGGACGCATTTTTAAGCTGTGGCGGATCGTCGAGTTCGAGCACTGCGCTGAACTCAACCGGTTGCCGAGATTCCCTTGCGCAGATATCTTCGCAAAGGCGTTGTAAGAGAGGGCGAAGAAAGTAGTAGTCCGTCGGGCCCTCGGCATAGAGAGCGAGTCCGAGATAATGCATCTTCACCCCTCACCACTGACGGTCTCGAGAACCCGCTTGACCTCTAGATCAGAGACAAAACCTTGAGGCACTGCATCGTCAGAAAACAGGTCGCCTTGATCTCCTTTTCGTTTCATTCCCTGTTGTTTTGGTCTTACGGGCCGTAACCGGGTCTTTCGTCGTATTTCCTGTCGTTGCGGATCGCTCACCGTGGCTGTGTCAGCGAACAGAATCGCGCCGCCGATGGGAGCGTTGTCTTCGTCAATCAGTGACGACAGCACTACAGGTGAATGGCTGTTGAGGAGAAGCTGACTGAGGGGGACTACACCGTCGTCTGCCGAATATTCTTGTGGGCTAGTCACCATATCCTGCAGGCGCCGGACAAGCTGCCTAATGCGTCCAGGATGCACTCCATTCTCCGGCTCTTCGAAACAGATGAGGCCTCGATGCCGCGGGTCATGGAGTAGGGTCAATAGAGCGAGGACACGTAGTGTTCCGTCGGAAACTACGCGGGACGTGAACGGGAGCCCATCGCGCATCGTGAGTTCGATGCGATATTCCCGACTGGTCGAGTCGAGTTTTGCATCTAGGCTGGAAATGCCCGGGATAAGATGATTTAGTTCAACGGCAATGTCGTTCAAGACACCTCTCGGCCGCTGATGGGTGGCTGTCTCTAGTTTCAATTGTGCCAATACAGCGGCGAGGTTGGCTCCGTCTGCGTCAAGTGTGTCCGCTGCGGTTGCTGGCACTGGCTTGCGTAGCAGAGCAGGGTCCAGTTGTAGCAGCCGCCAGTGGCGCATCTCTTCACGAAGGGCAAACAGGTGGGGAAACTCGCCGTTTGTAATGCTGGACAGGACGGTGGCTTCAGCGGCGCTGGCGGGCCGATTACGACCTTGCTTGCCGTCCTGATGAACACTGAAGGCCATTCCTTCCGGCAGTTCTTCGGTAGTTAGCCAAGGTTTGGATCGGAGGTACTTGAGGTAATTGCTGCGAAACGATTTCGAGGGCGACATGGCGTCTGCCCAGCGGTCGTCCTTGCGTAAGATCGGCTCTACTGATTCCTGTGCGATCTGGATGCGTTCAATACCCGGTCGGATATGACGACGCTCAAGAGTGACTTGGTAACGGATACGTGTGTGCGTCAGACGGACTTCGCTGCCCCAAGGGTCTCGGGCACTTGGATCAATAAGTACTTCAGCCGCCATCCTGATCTGCTTGCAGCGACCGCTAGGAGTCAGGCGGAAGAGCTCCAGTGGCTCGCCTCGCATTTCTTTCATGGCTTCTGAGACGTCCTTAGTTGCCAGCAGCGAAAGCAGGCGGATCGCATCGAAGAGATTGCTCTTTCCTGCGGCGTTCGTGCCGAGGACTACCGTGAAAGGCAGCAGATCGATGGCGAGATTCTCGAAGGTCTTGAACCCATCGATCTCTAGTCGGGTCAGCATTGTCACAATCCTTTCTTTGGTGCCTAGGCTCCTGCACGGAGTCCTGATTGGGTCTTTTGGTGCTGCGTCATCATGGATGCAGAGGGTCGGAAGGATACCGCAGCTTGTCGGGGGCGGCTGCGGCTGACCTCGTACTCCAAGTGCCATGGCGGCCTTGGAGGTTCGATCATTCTGATTCTGGTTGCTGTCGATGAGTATGCCGATGCGAGGCGCACGTCTGCCTTATTGCGCCCCATCAAAGATTATCGATGACGTTGGGAATGAGGACTTACTCACACCCGCATCAGCAGGATCTTGAGGGGCGGCTTGCCATCCGGGCTGGGGAAATCCTCTTCCGGGGTGATCCACTCCATCGCGCGGATCGGCCGGCCGGCCTTGGCGGCGCTGCGGGTGAGCTGCTCGGCCCAGGCGTCGCGGTCCACCTGCGCCACGTTGTTGCAGCAGATCAGCGTGCCGCCGGGCTTGGTGCACAGCAGCGCCGGCTTGAAGAGGGCGGGGTAGTCGTTGATGAGATCGACCACGCCGAAGGCGCTCTTGGCGTAGCGGGGCGGGTCGAGGAAGACCACGTCGAACTGGTGGGGCGCCAGCTCGGGGAAGGGCGGCAGGCGCTTGCCGCGGACCATCTTCGGCTGGCCGATGCCGGCGAGCTGGCGCAGGGCGGCGAAGGCGTCGCTCTTCACGAAGCGCACGCGGATCGGCAGGTCGTTGAGGCGGGCGTTGTCCTTGCCCACGGCGAGGCTGGATTCGGCGAAATCCACATTCACCACATGGCTCGCGCCGGCCTTGGCGGCGGCCACGCCCACGCCGCAGGTGTAGGCGAACACGTTGAGCACCGACTTGCCGGCGGCTTCCGCCATCACCCGGCGGCGGGCGGCGCGCAGGTCGAGGAACAGCCACGGGTCCTGCCCGGCGTGGCGGGCCTGCACCCAATATTTGACGCCCAGCTCAGAGAACTCCCGGCGCGTCTCGGCCTCCAGCTGGCGCTCGGGCGGCAGCGGGTTGGCGATGCGCGAGTTGGCGTGGCTGCGGTCGTTGTAGAACAGGTCGAGGCCGGGGAAGGCGTCGGCGTAGAAGGCTTCGAGGGCTTCGAGCGCAGCCGGCGAGAGCGGGTCGTGGAAGCTCTGGACGAGGATGATGCTGCCGTAGCGGTCGACGGTGAGGCCGGGGTGGCCTTCGACGGTGCCGTGGAAGAGCCGGAAGGCGTCGGTGTGATCCGAGGCCAGGCGGGCGAGGAGATCGCGCCGGGCGTCGAGGGCGCGGGCGAGGGCTGCGGTGAGGTTGGCGGGCATCGGGTGGCTGGGTGAGGGTCAGAGGCCGAAGAATTCTCGGATTTTCTTGCGCAGGACGGCGACTTCGGACGAAGGGGGCAATTCTGCGCCGGGCTTGTCCTTGGCGTAGCCTTTTTCGAGATCGTCGAAGCGGGACAGGCGCCGGTTGAGGATGGTGGAGATGCCTTCGGCGAGCTCGGGGCGGGCGCGGATGATGTGCTCGAAGCCGGCCTTGTCGAGGCGGTAGGCCTCGATGTCGGAGATGGCGATGACGGTGGAGCGGCGCGGGGCGCCGGTCATCAGGCCGAGCTCGCCGAACACGCTGCCGGGGCCGCGGGTGTCGATCAGGCGCTGGGGGCCGCCGTCCGGTGGTTGCCACCAGGCTTCGGCTTCGCCGCTGGCGATGATGTACAGCCAGTGGGCAATCGCGCCCTGGCGGAACAGGGTGTCGCCCTTGGCAAAGGGCGCGGCGATGAGGCGGTGGGCGAGCTCGCGCTTCTCGTCGTCGGACAGGCGGGCAAAAAGATCGATGCGCGAGATGGCGCCAACCCGGCGTTCGAGCTCGCGGGCGCGGACTTCCTCCCGGTGGGCCTTGTTCTCCTCGACCAGGTGGATGGTCT
The DNA here is from genome assembly GCF_937894855.1 of uncultured Zoogloea sp. NCBI lineage: Bacteria > Pseudomonadati > Pseudomonadota > Betaproteobacteria > Rhodocyclales > Zoogloeaceae > Zoogloea > uncultured Zoogloea sp. The sequence goes on along the minus strand of NZ_CALAYQ010000058.1, from coordinate 16,073 downwards.
GGTCGGCCACTGCGAGGCGGATGCCCTCGCGCTGGAGCGCGGCGAGGATGTGGCGGCGCACTTCGGAGTCGGTGGCCTCGTCGGGGCCCGGATCGAGCAGCCAGTAGCGCAGCTGGTAACGGGCGAAACCGGGGCCGAAATCCATCAGCAGGCACAGGGGCGCGGGTTCAAGGCTGACGTTGGTGATGCGGGCGGTCTCGATGTCATGGAGCACGGCTGCAGTCACCCGCGCAGGGGCTACCGACAGATCGACGTTGAAGCCGACGATCCGGCGCTGCAGCGGCACGCCCTGGCGCTTGTTGCAGATCACCGCATAGCGGTTCTTCATCAGGTGGCTGTTGGGGATGACGACCCGCTCGCCGTCACGGGTGAGGATGGCGGTGTAGCGCCACTGGATGTCGGTGACCTTGCCGGAGATGTCGTTGATCTCGATCCAGTCGCCGATCTCGAGGGAGTTGTCCATCTGCAGCGCGAGGCCGCCCAGCAGGTTGCCGAGGGTGTCCTGCATGGAGATGGCGACCACTGCGGTGAGCACCGCCGAGGTGGCGAACAGGTGGCTGAACTCGACCCCGCCCAGGCTGAGCCGCAGGAAACCCCACAGCACGTACGTGATGATGACCAGGATGTCGGCGAGGATGCCGGCCACCTGCACGCGCATGCGCGGCATCACCACGTTGAAGAAGGCCAGGCCCAGGTAACGGATCACCGCCAGGCCTTCGCCGAACACCGCCATCTCGCGCAGCCAGTGGACCATGCCCTGGGGCAGGTGGCCTTCGAGCAGGCCGGCCGCCAGATCGCCCAGCAGACAGGTGAGGAAGAACACGCCGGTGTTCACCAGCGAGCGGCGCCAGGCGTGGAGGGGCTTGAAAATCAGCACCCCGATCACGAGCATCAGCAGGATGGCGAAGGGGGCTTCGGGGCTGAGATAGGCGATGGGCATCGGATTGGGCGAGGCGGCTCCGGCGGGCAGATGAGCAGGTATACGGATCGCGCCGGCCCGCATGTAGGGGCCGGCGCGAAACGTGGAGCAGCGGGCGCGTCAGAGGGCCGCGCTGAGGCGGGCGGCCATGGCGTCGAGATCGGCGCGGTTGGGCGCGACGGCGGGCCAGAAGGGCAGCAGGTGGTCGTCGTTGAAGCGCGGCAGGACGTGGATGTGGAAGTGGAAGACGGTCTGGCCGCCGGCCACTTCGTTGGCCTGGAAGAGGGTGACGCCATCGCAGCCGGTGACGGCCTTGACCGCCTTGGCGACCTTGGCCGTGGCCTGGAAGACGGCGGCGGAGAGGGTGTCGTCCAGCTCGAAGATGTCCTTGCGGTGGGGCTTGACGATCACCAGCGCGTGGCCGGGGTGGGCCGCCATGATGTTCATGAAGGACATCGTGTGCTCGTCTTCGTGGATCTTGGATGCAGGCAGTTCGCCTCTCACGATGCGGCAGAAGATGCAGTCGTCCATGGGTGTTGTCTCCGTTGTCGTTGTTATGGTGATTGGACTCTAGGCCGCGGAATCCCGTTCGGCGAGGGCGCGGGCGAGGTTGCGTTCGGTCTGCCAGCTGCGCCGTTCGGGATCGGCGTTGGCGTAGCGGTGGCTTTCGTCCGGTGAGAGGGACCGGAAGCTCTCGACGGTGCGCTGGAGCAGGTCGTGGTGGGGCAGCATGGTGCCGAAGAACAGCACGGTGTCGCGGCGCTGGATGAGCACGGTGGGGAAGTTCTCCACGTCGTAGTCGTCCAGCAGGTCGGCTTCGTCTTCCACGTCGAGCCACAGGAAGCGGGCGTCGGGGAAGCGTTCGGCGAGGGCGTGGAAGCCGTCGCGGTAGTCGCGGCAGGTGCCGCACCAGGCGGCGCACAGGCAGGCGACGAGGAGTTCCGGCGATTGGTTCATGGCGCGGCGGGTGGCTCAGGGGTGTCGGGTTGGTCAGCGGCGGCCGGGGTTTCCAGCGCGACCCATTTTATCCACTGGCCGCAGGCGTTGCGCGGGCCGCGGCGGGAGGTGTTGTGCCACGGGCCGTCCTGGCACAGGCCGCGGTCGTTGTCCTCGTCGTAGTCGACGGTGTCGGGCTCAATGCCGGGCCGGCGTTCGCCGCCCCAGCGGTTGCACGACAGGCAGCGGCGGCGGTCGATGTGCTGGCTGGCCACGGACGGATCAGGGCTTGGGGCCCTCGACCGCCTTGAGCGGTGCGCGCAGGGCGTCGAAACGGGCCGGGGCGACGTACTGCAGCAGCTCGCGGCCCTTGGTGTCGAGCACCACGTCGAGCCCGCGGGTGGGGTAGAGCAGGTGCTCCACGTGGTCGTTCACGCGGATGCGTTCGGCGGGCTGGCCGAAGCGTTCGAGGATCACCGCCTCGTCGAGCTGGGCCGACGGGATGAAGGCGAGCCCGCGGATCGGCGCGGCCAGCGCGGCGGCCAGGTCGGCCTCGGCGAGGGTCGCCTTGCGGGTGGTGCTCTGCATGTATTCCGTTTTGGGGGCGCGTTCGCGCATGGCGTCGATGGTGGCAGCGGGCAGATCGGCGGTGACGATCAGCTTGCCCGCCACGAAGCCGGCGGTGACGCTCTCGTAGTAGCCCTCCACGTTGCCGGCCTCGTTGGGCTCGGCGACGATCGCCAGCTGCATTTCGGGGCCGAAGTGCTTGCGCGCGTCGGCAAGGGTGCTGCGCCCGAGGGTGAGGTCGAAGACCCGGGATTCGCCGCTGGACAGGGTTTCGATCTGCCAGGGCAGGCCGCGGCTGGGCACGGCGCTACCCGAGTGGTGGGTGAAGGTCCACACGGCGGGGCCGACGATCGCTGCGAGGGCCAGCAGGATGAGGGAGATGGCGAGTTTCATGGGGTCTCAGTGGGGGGCGTGGAAGCCGTCGGGCACCTTGGCGTGGAACTGCACGGGCACCGCCGGCATGTCGAGCACCGACTTGCGGATGCGGCCGACCACATGCATCTCGCAGCGCTTGCAGTCGAAGCGCAGGGTGAGCTTTTCCTTGCCGTTGATGAGGGTCATCGGGTCGGGCTTGATGCCCTTCACTTCCTTCGGGCACAGGTTGAAGCTGTAGCGCAGGCAGTGCTTGGTGATCATCAGCGAGGCGTCGTCCAGGTGCTCGTTGGCCTCGTAGGCGGCCTCGATGAGCTGCACGCCGTGGCGGTGGTAGAAATCCCGCGCCTTCTGGTTGAGCACGTTGGCGAGGTAGGAGAGCTCGGTTTCGGGGTATTGCACCGGCGGCTCGACCGGCGCGCGGCGGGGCAGCGGTGCCAGGGCAGCGATGCGGGCGGCTTCGAGCTGTTCGGCGGCGTCGCGGCGCAGGGCGTTGATGGCGCCGGCGGGCAGGAACCAGGCCTCGGTGAGCTGCAGTTCGATGTGGCGCGCGCTGAAGATGGTGGCGCCGAGCTTGCCGAGGCTTTCGCGCAGGCCGGTGATGGCGCGGTCTGCATCCTTGGCGGGCTCCTTGGCGTGGGGCAGGCTGGCGGTGACGCGGATGCCGGTTTCGTCGGTGAGGGTGAGGGCGAAGCCGTCGGGCGTCTCGGCGAAGACCACATCCACGTCGATGCGGCGCTCGGCGGATTTCTTCTCGAGCATCTTCTCGAACTCGTGGTCGCGGTTACGGAAGATACCGGTGCCGGGGAAGAGCTCGGCCGGGATCGCGTCGGCGGAGTGGACGCGGAAATCCTCGCCGATCTTCTCGGCGCGGTTCACGCGCAGGCCGACGAGCTCGCCCTTGCGGTCATAAAACGTGAGGCCGTCGCCGTTGTGGAGTTCGACCGCGCTGGTGGTGTCGAAGTGGCGGCGCTGCTTGCCGTCCAGGCGGATCACGCTGCCCACCGGCTCGCCCACGAACTTGGGCGAATCGAAGGCGCCGATGTCGGCCGTGCGGCCATTGACGAAGTAATCGGTGGCGCCGCGGTTAAACGTTTTGTCGGCCAGGGGCTGGAACAGGAAGGTGCTGCGCCCGGCGGAGGTGCGGCTGTACTCCGGCGAATCCGCCATGATCTCGTCGAGCAGCTGGCGGTAGTGGGCGGTGATGTTCTTGACGTAGGCCATGTCCTTGTAGCGGCCTTCGATCTTGAAGCTGGAAATGCCCGCCTCGGCCAGGGCGCGCAGGTTGGCACTCTGGTTGTTGTCCTTCATGGACAGCAGATGCTGGTTGCTGGCGACGAGGTTGCCGTCCTTGTCCGCAAGGTCGTAGGGCAGACGGCAGGCTTGCGAACATTCGCCCCGGTTGGCGCTGCGGCCGGTGTGGGCGTGGCTGATGTAGCACTGGCCACTGAAGGCCACGCACAGGGCGCCGTGGATGAAGAACTCCAGCGCGCAATCGGTGGCGGCGGCGACCTTCTTGATCTCGGTGAGGGTCATCTCCCGCGCCAGCACGATCTGCGAGAAACCCACGTCCTGCAGGAAGCGGGCTTTCTCGGGGTGACGGATGTCGGTTTGCGTGCTGGCGTGGAGCTGGATCGGCGGCAGGTCGAGCTCCAGCAGGCCCATGTCCTGGACGATCAGCGCGTCGGCGCCGGCTTCGTGCACCTGGCGGATCAGGCGCTCGGCGCTGGCCACTTCCTCGTCGTGGAGGATGGTGTTGCAGGTGACGAACACCCGCGCCCCAAAGCGGTGGGCGTGGCGGGCGAGGCGCTCGATGTCGGCGACGGTGTTCTCGGCGTTGGCGCGGGCCCCGAAGGCCGGGCCGCCGATGTAGATGGCGTCGGCGCCATGATTGACAGCCTCGATGCCGATGTCGGCGTTCTTCGCCGGGGCGAGGAGTTCGAGCTGCTTGCGGGATTGGGTCATGACTTGCTACTCCTGGGGGGCCCGGTGGCGGGCGTGGGCCGCTCAAATGGCAGCTTTTTTCAACCTGCCATTATCGCCCGCCACCGGTGCAGCGTCGAGGTAATCAGCCCTCGGTCAGCCCTTGCTGCGCTTCTCGCGACGCAGCGACAACACCACCGCGCCACCGATCAGCACCGCCACCACCAGCAGCGAGATCGCCACCGGGATCTTCACTACATCCACCAGCAGCATCTTGGCACCGATGAAGACCAGCACCAGCGCCAGGCCATACTTGAGCAGCGAGAAGCGGTCGGCCATGCCGGCCATCAGGAAGTACATCGCCCGTAGGCCCAGGATCGCGAACAGGTTGGAGGTGAGCACGATGAACGGATCAGTGGTGATCGCGAAGATCGCCGGGATCGAATCCACCGCGAAGATCACGTCGGATAGCTCGACCATCACCAGCACCAGAAACAGCGGCGTCACGTAGCGCACCGCCTTGCCGGCTTCCTTGCGGGTGATGAAGAAACTCTCGCCGTGGAGCCGGTCGGTCACCTTCACGTGATTGCGGATCCAGCGGATCAGCGGGTTGTTGGCGAGATCGGGCTCGGCGTCGGCGAACCACCACATCTTGACGCCGGTGACGAGCAGGAAGGCGCCGAACACGTACAGCAGCCAGTGGAACTGGGTGATGAGCCACGCGCCGGCAAAGATCATGATCGTGCGCAGCACGATCGCACCGAGCACGCCGAAGGTGAGCACGCGCTTCTGCAGCTCCAGCGGAATCGCGAAGAAGCTGAACAGCATCAGCCACACGAAGACGTTATCGACGGCGAGGGATTTCTCGATCAGATAGCCGGTGAGGAACTCCAGCGCCTTGGTGTTGGCGACATCGCGGCCCATCGTGGAATCCAGCCAGGCCCACAACGCGGCAGCGAAGGCCAGCGTGACGCTCACCCAGATGCCCGACCAGGTGGCCGCCTCCTTGAACGAAACCCGATGCTGTCGCCCGCCGCCCACTGCCAGCAGGTCGATGGCCAGCATCACCAGGACAAGGCCGAAGAAGCCCGCCCACATCCACCACGTACCGATTGATTCCATGAAAAACGTCTCCAAGTCCGGATTGCATCCGCCGCTCCGCGCCGCCTGGGGCAGAAAACGGAACGGCCCTTTGTCCAGCGAGGACGAAGGGCCGTTGAATCCTGAGAGGTGACTCTCGCGGGGATGCCTTCGCCATCGCGGCAAAGGTCTTGCTCGCTGCCGTCTGGTGACGACAACCCGGGGCGCCGGAAAGGCAAACCTGCAACTTTTCGTGATGACGACGCCGCGGCGGTAGAGCTACTCCCCCTTGGGACGTTCCAAGATTAGCGGGTGGGAACTGCGCAGGTCAAGGGGAAATGCGTTCTGCCCACGCCGGGCCTCTTGCGCCGGCGCGCGGGGGCGGTTAAGGTCGAAAAGCCCGTAGCGCAAGCATTGACGGGCGTTTCCGCCGAATGAACCCACTCGGTCGCCCCGCCCAATTCCCTGCCGCCACCATGAAATTCTTGCGTGTATTTCTCAATCGCCTCCAGAACCTGCCGGACGCCCACGACACGGTGGTCGTCATCGACGTGCTGCGCTCCTTCACCACCGCCGCGGTGGCGCTCCACCGGGGTGCGACGGCGATTTATCCGGTGGAAGGCGTGTCGGCCGGCATCGTCCTGGCGGGGCAGCTCGATCGGGCGGTGTCGGTGGGGGCGATCGAAGGGGGCGATCCGGCGCCGGGTTTCGAATTCGGCAACTCGCCCGCGGCCCTGCTCGATGCCGATCTTGCCGGGCGCCCGGTGGTGATGAGCACCGCCGCCGGGGTGCGCGGGCTGCAGCGCTTCCGGCAGGCGCGGCAGCTCTACGCGGCGAGTCTGGTGTGCGCCCGCGCCACCGCCGAGGCGATCCGCCGGGCCGGGGCCGACGAGGTGTGCTTCGTGATCACCGGCGAATGGGTGGATCGGGACGGCGACGAGGACGTGGCCTGTGCCGATTTCATCGAGGCTCTGCTGCGGGGCGAGCCGGTGGTGCCGGCGGATTTTGCGCGGCGGGTGCGCGAGTCGGACTTTGGCCGGCGCTTCGTGGCGGGCACCTGGCCTAACCTGCCGCTGGCCGACCTGGAGCTTGCCGCCCAGGTGGGTCGCTTCGATTTTGCGATGCCGGTGGTGCGGGAAGGCGAGCGGATGGTGATCCGCTGAGCCACCGCCCAGCTACGCCGCCCTTGGCGCCTGCGCCGTGGGCTGGAACAATCCGCCCTTCGCAAACTTCATCGGCGCCCGTCATGGAATCCAGACTCACCGAAATCGAGATCAAGCTCGCCCTCACCGAAGATCTGGTGGATACCCTCAACATGACGGTGCATCGCCAGCAGGAGCAGATCGATGCCCTGCAACGCCAGATCCGTCAGCTTTACCAGCAGATGCAGTCGGCCAGCGCGTCGGCCGAGAGCCACGATCTGCGCGACGAGATCCCGCCCCACTACTGATTGCCGGCGGTGCTTTGTGGCGTGGAGCGTGGCGTTTTGAACGCCCATGACATTTTTCCACGCCGCCCTGCCGGCCAAGCGGCTATAACGACGATCGGATCATCCGCACGGCTGCGCTGCCGGTTGCCGCCAACCAACAAGAAATCAGGAGGAGTTCCATGCCCAACGCCGACTTGACGCGCTTCGTCGCCCAGGCCCGGGAACACGCCCACGAGGCGCTCACGAGCCTTGGCGCGCTGCCCGAGGGCGTATCGGTCGCCCGCTTCATTGCCGACTACGGCAAGGTGGGCGACATGGTGCATTACGTCACCGTGCCGGATGCCGCCGCCGAGGCGGTGCGCCAGGTCGAGGCCGCCCACGGCGCCGACGGCGCGAAGACCTTCCTGCGAGCGGCCCTTGCCCACGGCGCGGCCGACCTGCTCGAATCCGGCCGGCTCGACGCGCTGCCGCCGCGCATCGTGCATTACCACGTCAAGCACATGGGCCGCATCGCTGGCGCCACCTCGGCCAACGCCGACTGGATGAACATCAAGGGCGATCTCTTCCACAAGGATTTCGGCCTCATCACCCTGCGCCTGTTTGCCGCTGCGGCGCAGCTGCTGGACATCCGCTGCGGCATCCCGCGCTCGATCCTGTTCACCGAGGGCGCGCTGGCCAGCGTGAAGAAGGGTCAGGCGATCATGCAGATGGGCGGCTTCAAGCCCTATGTGCAGATCCACACCCATCTGTCGGACCTGGACGATTTCAACGAGGAAGGCTGGAACGAGTGCTACCGCTGCTGCGCGGAGCTCTACGAGACGATGCCGCAACTGCTGGGCATGTTCGGCGCCAGCTGGTTCTACGACCCGGTGCTCGACGACATCAGCCCGCGCCTCGCCTACCTGCGCAAGATTCCCCAGGACGGCGGTGCGCATGTGCTGTACGTGAGCACCGGCGGCGATCACATCGACAACGCCACCTCCACGTCGCCCAGCCGCCGCAAGCTCTACGAGGAAGGCAAGTACATGCCCAAGAGCTACATGCTCGCCTGGGGCAAGCGCGAGCAGATCGACTGGGCGAAGCGCAACCCGCGCTGAGGCGGGCTGGCGAAGGCTTTAGTGCAGGGTGTCGGGCGGAGTGAGCGGCTCGACATCCACCCACACGTCGCCGTCCTCGCTCTCGCGGATCATCAGCCCGAAGGTGGCGAAGGCGGCGTGCACATCGCGGCGCAGTGGCGCGTCGGCCAGCTCACCGGGCTCGATGACGTGGCCGGCGGCCAGATGCTGGGCGGTGGTCATCCAGATCGGCGACAGGAAGGACTTGCTGACCCGCTCGGCCATCTCGGCGCTCACCGCCTTGAGAGGCTGCTCCATCCCGTCCAGATAGCCCTGCACGTGGGCCACGGCCTGCATCAGGTGGGCGATGCGGCCGGTGCTCTTGGCAAACAGGCCGTCCAGATCCTGATCCGCAAAATACAGGGTGATCTCTTCCTGCATGCCGCCGGGCAGGGCTTCGAGGAGCGCCGCCAGGTGGTTGAGCAGCAGGTCGGAATCCGCCGGCAGCGACCACGCGGTGCGCCGGTTGATGCGGTATTCCTGCCACATCACCGCAACGATGGGCGCCAGCGCGCGGGCCAGCGGGGTGCCGGCTTCGGCCGCTGCGGCCGGGCGGGCCGCATCGTGCAGGCGCCAGCATTCCTTGTGCAGGTGGTGGATCAGGCGGGCGATCTCGGCGCTGTCGCCTTCGAGGATCGACCATAGCTTGACGCCATTCACCAGCAGCGCAAAGCCCGGGTTGCTATCGACGATGCGCGACAGGTGCTCGCCGGCGGCGGGCGTCACGCCAAAGCGCGCCTCGGCGGCAGCCAGGTCGTCGGCCACCACGATGCGGTCGAGGGCGGAGAGGTCGAGATCCCCGTCGCGGGCCACGATGCGCTGGATCAGCGCCTCGATGACCTGACGGATGAGGGTGGCGTTGGCGCTCGAAACCGGGCCGTCGAATTCGATGTTCATGATCGGCGGAAAAAAAGAAAAAGGCCCGGACGCTGATCGCCGGGCCCGGAGTTGGGGCGGATTATTCTTCTTCGACGTGGCGCAGCGACAGATCGATGGCGCGGACGTCCTTGGTCAGGCTGCCGATGGAGATGCGATCGACGCCGGTCTCGGCGATGGCGCGCACACGCTCCAGATTGACGCCGCCGGAGGCTTCGAGCTCGGCGCGGCCGGCGTTGATCTCGACGGCCTTGCGCATCTCGTCGAGCTGCATGTTGTCGAGGAGGATCATCTTGGCGCCAGCGGCGAGGGCTTCCTCGAGCTGCACCAGGTTCTCCACTTCCACCTCGATGAACACGTTGGACGGGGCGAACGAGCGGGCCTGTTCGATCACCGCCTTGATGCTGCCGGCGGCGATGATGTGGTTTTCCTTGATCAGGATGCCGTCGTACAGGCCGATCCGGTGATTGGTGCCGCCGCCCACCTTGACCGCATACTTCTGCGCCAGACGCAGGCCGGGCAGGGTCTTGCGGGTGTCGACGATCTTGGCCTTGGTGCCGGCCACTGCCTGCACGAAGGTGGAGGTGAGCGTCGCCGTGCCGGAGAGCAGCTGCACGAAGTTGAGGGCGGTGCGCTCGGCGGTGAGGAGGGCGCGGGCGGATGCGTCGATCTCGCACAGCAGCTGGCCTGGCTTGATGCGCTCGCCGTCGCGCACATGCCAGATCACCGAGGCGTCGGGCTCGAGGGCGGTGAAGGCGGCGTCGAACCACGCGGTGCCGCACAGCACGGCATCCTCGCGGGTGATCACACGGCCGCGGGCCATGCGGGTGGCGGGAATGAGTCGGGCGGTGAGGTCGCCGGTGCCGATGTCTTCGGCCAGAGAGGCCGCCACGGAGCGCTGGACTTCAACGCGAAGCTGTTCAGTAAATTCCATCGGGGTCACCTTAGTCGTGCTGAGGGGGGATTCTAACATCCGGGGGGCGGCGGTCGGGGCGCGCTAGCAAACGCAAATCGGAGTCCTTCGTGCTTGGGCGGTAGGCAAGAACATGGGCCCGATGGGAATCCTATTTAGGTTTTTTCGGAAACTGACTTGAGTGTTGCGCAGACAACGTCTGCGTTGATCGTGAGCGCCTCTGGCTTGAGTCTGACCATGACGCGTTGCAAGAAGCGAAGGATATGCTCCTCCGTTGTACTGTTTTCGTTCAGTTGTACTTCCACAATGCCCTCTGCCTCAGCCACTTTTCGGGCGCCAGCTTGGAGTGGCAGCGGCGAAACGACAATGCCGCCCACTGCAGCTGTGTCCTGAATTCGATACGCAATAGCTGCGACATCCTCTTGAGTGAGTCTTCGGGTTGTGTGGCGCCGAATCTCAATAATTATTATCCCGTCGCCCTGACTCGAAACACCTTTTGCATCAATTTCCCATTCTGTTCCCGATCGTTGGCCTGAGAGGTGCTGCTTTCCTTCTACTCGTTTGAGGTTGAGCTCCTCTGCGAGCTTGCCAAGCAAAAATCGAGCGACTTCTTCATAGGTTTGCCAATTCATTTCTCGTTCTCGGTCATGTTAATAGCTAACCTGCGTTGATTCCTTTGCGCATAGAGGTATACGGCAGGTTGGTGTGGCGCAATCCAACGATTGTTATGATCCCTGCAATGCATCGAGTCGTAAACGGTAGTCGAGTCACACCAATCCAATGTGCAGATCCAACATTCTCGCCGTGAATGCAGGAAGTGCGCCTCCGTGGCATTCGATATGTGTGTTCCTACCGAATAACTATCCAGTAAGTGAGTAGGGGGCAGTGGGCTACGACTGTACAGCTATATTGCTCGGAGACCGTTGGATTACGCAGTGCTAACTCGACGTGCTCAGACTGGTCCTGTCTGCAATTTCACGTACCTTCGTAGGTTCGCATTATTCCGAAGTTTTCGCATGCGATATCTAAGTCTTTGCCCGCCCCCATGTCCGAGTCGCTCCAGGAAATTTCTACCCTAAGTACTTCGTCGTTCTCTTCGAGAACTCGATACTTTCTATTCCCGTTCGTGATCTCCCAAGTCAGCAGGACCGATAGCGCGTCAGCGCTCGGCTCGTTCCTGCTCATGAAGCCTTTGTTGATGTTGCGGTGATCGCGAGAAAATTGATAACGAGCTGTCGGCATTGTCCGATTCCTTTCATTGATATTCTATTAAATGAGATTCATATTAATAGTGTGGTTTCGCAGAGTGCGGATTGATTAAAAGCGCCTTTGTTTTGTTGAAAAATCCGCCCATTCTTCTCTACTTATCAGTCCCGCTGAGACGGCTCCTTAACTCAAATTGCTGCGCGTGGATCTGTTGTTCGCGGTACTTTCAGTACGCTGCACGATAAACTCATCCCAGTCGTGGCTGTAATTGTAGCAATCCTAATTTTTTCCTTTTCAAACCTAAAGAATATGCTCCGGACAATTTTTTGATTCCTCTCCACATTTTAAAAATCCGAAATTCGCTAAGCTCTTCGAAAAACCTGCAATTTTTTAATCTCGGATAAAGTCAGATAAATCCCGTCGAGTATCAAGAAAGTCCCGTTTTGTATTAAAAAATATACGCCGATTAATTAAATAATCCCGCTTGCTCAGGGCGCTGGGTTCAGTCTTGGGTTTTTTAATGGATGGAAGGATTAATTAATTGCTCGGAGCAATTAAATTGATGTCCGCGCGGGTTTTTGCAAGGGCGGGCGCAAAAAAAGCGGGTTGCCCCGCCTTTTTGCCTGGATGCGCCGGGGTCAGTCTGCGGGGGTGTCGTTCTTGCGAGGGCGGCCGGGGCGGCGGATTTTCATGGCTTGCTGCAGTTCTTCAAGGCCGGCGGCTTTTCCGAACATCTTCATGAGCGCGTAGCCGTCGGAGGTGGCGACCATCACGTCGCTGCCAAGGGCGGTCTGGGTGTCTTCCATCTTGGCAAGCACTTCCTTGATTCGCAGGATGCGGGGCTCGAGGAGGGTGTAGGCGGCGAGGTCGGATTTCATCTCGGCGTAGTCGAAGTTGGCGGGAAGCGCCTGCTGGTTCTGCTCGAGCACCATGGCGGTCTGCTGGCAGAAGGTGACCGATTTGTCGCCCATCTTGAAGAGATCCTTCTTCTCACTGGCGGTGAGGGTGAGGAAGGGTTTGGTGAAGTGCTCGAGCGTGGCGATTGCCTGATCGACGGCGGCAATGGCGTCGGCGCCGATGTCGAGGGAGATGAGGTTCTGCGGCATGGTGCGCTCCTGTGCGTGGTGGATTTGCCGTGCTGTTCGGCCTGGGGTTTTGTCCAGCAGTAAGACAGGAGCGGATGGTAACTCAGGAAATTTGTTATGGGTATCGAATCATGCATTTGACAATTTCTGCCCCGCGGCGTGTGTGGCGGAACTGTTGCCGCCGAGTACGCTTCGCGTTGTCGGGCCCGGCCAGCCCTCAGTCGATCCCGTAGCGTCTCAGCCGGTTGGCGATGGCGGAGTGGGAGGTGCCTAGGCGCTTTGCGAGCCGGCGGCTGGAGGGGAATTCCTTGTAGAGCCGCTGCAGCAGTTCCTTCTCGAAATCGGCGACGGCCTGTTCGAGGCTGCGCACCTCGCCGGGCTGGGCGGGGGTGGTGACCTGGGCGAGTTCCAGGTCTTCGGCCTGGATGATGCTGCGCTCGGTCATGGTGACGGCGCGGAAGATCACGTTCTGGAGCTGCCGTACGTTGCCGGCCCAGGGGTTGTCGAGCATCGCCGCGCAGGCGCTCTGGGACAGACGCATGGGCGGCCTGGCGGCCTGGGCGCAGGCGCGGGCGAGGAAGGCGTGGGCGAGGGGCAGGATGTCGCCGGGCCGCTCCCGCAGCGGTGGCACCTGCAGGTTGAGCACGTTGAGGCGGAACAGCAGATCCTCGCGAAAATGGCCGGAGCTGGCCATGGCTTCCAGCGAGCGGTGGGTGGCGCTGATGATGCGCACGTTCATGCGCACCTCGCGCTCGCCGCCGACCCGGCGGAAGCTGCCGTCGTTCAGGAAGCGCAGCAGTTTGGCCTGCAGGTAGGGCGACATCTCGCCGATTTCATCCAGAAACACCGTGCCGCCGTCGGCGAGCTCCAGCAGCCCCGGTTTGCCGCCGCGCAGGCCGCCGGTGAAGGCGCCGGCGGAGTAGCCGAAGAGCTCGCTCTCGGCGAGGTTTTCGGGCAGGGCCGCGCAGTTGAGGGCGAAGAAGGGCTGGCTGCGGCGGCTGCTGCTGGCGTGGCAGGCGTGGGCGAGGAGCTCCTTGCCGGTGCCGGTCTCGCCGGTGATGAGCAGCGGTGCGTCGACCATCGCCATGCGCGCCGCCCGCAGCTTGAGCTGCTCGATCTCCGGCGAGGTGCCGAGGATGGCGTCGAAGCCGCCGGCGTCGTAGTTCTGCAGCGCGCTCATGCGCTCGCCCATGCGGCTGGGGGTGTGCAGGGTGAGCACCGCGCCGGCCACGCGCCCGCCGGTTTCGTGGAGGGGCATGGTCTCGAGCAGGAAGGGTTCGCCGCTGATCGCCACCTCGCACGCCGGCAGGTGGTAGTCGGCCGCAGCCAGATCGCGCAGCAGGTCGGGCTTGCCGATCAGGCCCTGGATCGAGGTGCCGATCAGGCTGCCTTCGGCCAGCCGGCAGGCAGCGCTGGCGGCGCCGTTGGCGATCACCACCCGCCCGGCTTCGTCGATGGCAAACACCGGGTCGGGTTGGGAGGCGAGCAGGGCATCCAGGTAGAGCCGCCGTTGGGCGCCAGGCAGCATGCCCACTGGCTCGACGCTGAGCACGCCTTTGAGCAGGAGCATGTGCTCGCGCAGCGCGTTGAAGCTGCGCGCGTCCAGCTCCGGGGCCTCGATGAAGATGTGGGGCGGGTCCACCTCGACCGCGGTGACGTTGAAGCTCCGCCGGGCCAGCTCGGCGAGCACTTCCTGGGCGATCCCGACCCGGTCGGAGAAGAACACGTCGATCCGCATGGGTGATGCCTTTGTATCGATTTCTTTACAGTGTATTGAAAAATGTACGTATTTTTCAATGCATTGAAACAAAAGGAGAAACGCAGGCTTGGCGGCGTGCGCTCGGCACCTGCCTGTAACGGAATCGATACGGTTTGCGGCTGGCGTTGTACCAATAATTCTCCAGGATGTTGTTTTCAAACGGTTTTTTGATCTGGCACGAGACTGGCTATAGGTCTCGCAGACAGATGAACAACCCGAATTGAAAAGGAGAATCCCCATGCGCGTCCTCGTCCTCGGCAGTGGCGTCATCGGCACCACCGCCGCCTACTACCTGGCCAAGGCCGGCCATGAAGTCACGGTGGTGGACCGCCAGCCCGGCCCGGCCCAGGAGACCAGCTTCGCCAACGCCGGCGAGGTGTCGCCGGGCTATTCCGCCCCGTGGGCGGGCCCGGGGGTGCCGGTCAAGGCCATCAAGTGGATGCTGATGCACCACAGCCCGCTGGTCATCAAGCCGCTGCTCGACCCTTCCATGTGGCGCTGGTGCGTGGCGATGCTGAAGAACTGCACCACCTCGGCGTACCACATCAACAAGGCGCGCATGGTGCGGGTCGCCGAATACAGCCGCGACTGCCTGAAGGAGTTGCGTGCCGAAACCGGCATCGCCTACGACGAGCGCGCCCAGGGCACCCTGCAGCTGTTCCGCACCGAGAAGCAGCTGGACGGCATCGGCAAGGACGTGGACATCCTGCGGGAATCCGGCGTCCCCTTCCAGCTCCTCGACCGCGATGGCTACCTGGCCTACGAGCCGGCCCTCGCCGCGGTGAAGCACAAGTTCGTCGGTGCGCTGCGCCTGCCCGGCGACGAAACCGGCGACTGCCACCTGTTCACCTGCCGGCTGGCCAGCATGGCCGAAGAGCTTGGGGTGCGCTTCCGGTTCGGCACCTCGATCCACGGCATCGAGCAGGACGGCACCCGCGTCACCGGCATCCGCACCGACGCCGGTGTGCTCACCGCCGATCACTACGTGCTGGCCCTCGGCAGCTATTCCACCCAGCTCCTCGGGCAGGTGGGCATCGACATTCCGGTCTATCCGGTCAAGGGCTACTCGATCACCGTGCCGATCACCGATGCCGCCATGGCGCCCGAATCCACCGTGATGGACGAGACCCACAAGGTGGCGGTGACCCGCCTGGGCGACCGCATCCGCGTGGGCGGCACGGCGCAGCTGTCGGGCTTCGACCTGAGCCTGGACGGCAGGCGCCGCGAGACCCTGGAGTTCGTGGTGTCCGATCTCTTCCCCCACGGGGGCGACATCTCCCGCGCCGAATTCTGGACGGGCCTGCGTCCGATGACGCCTGACGGCACCCCGATTATCGGCCCGAGCCGCCTCGCCAACCTCACCCTCAGCACCGGCCACGGCACCCTGGGCTGGACGATGGCCGCCGGCACCGGCCGCGTCGTGGCCGACATGGTGAGCGGACGCCAGCCCGAGATCCCCGTCGCCGACCTCAGCGTCGCCCGCTACGCCTGAACCCGGCTTTCCCACCTATCCACCAACCCCACACCAAAGGAGACCCCCATGAAAATAATCGACACCGCCGCCGCGCCCAAAGCCATCGGCCCCTACGCCCAGGCTGTGCTCATCGACGGCTGGCTGTTCAGCTCCGGCCAGATTCCCCTCACGGCCGACGGCCAGCTGGCCGGCCCCGACATCGAGGCGCAGACCGAGCAGGTCTTCGACAACCTCGAGGCGGTGCTGGCCGCGGCCGGCGCGTCCCTCGCCCAGGTCGTGAAATCCACGGTCTTCGTGAAGGACCTGGAGGATTTCGCCCGCCTCAACAGCGTGTATGCCCGCCGCTTCGGGGCGCACACGCCGGCCAGGGCTCCCGCAGCTACCCTATCGACATCAATCGTCATCATCCTCATTGACTT